>JACRNP010000197.1 GCA_016234845.1 Deltaproteobacteria bacterium
CGCCTCCTTCGCCTCGGCGACCGCGGTCTCGACCTTCGCCGCCGTCTCCGCCGGGACCTTCTCCTTGTTCTCCCGCAGCGTCTTCTCCGTGTTGTAGACCAGGGAGTCGAGGTGGTTGCGCGCCTCGATCCCGGCCTTCCGCTTCCGGTCCTCCGCCGCGTGCGCCTCGGCCTCCTTCACCATCTTGTCGATGTCGTTCTTGTCGAGGCCGGTCGACGCGGTGATCGTGATCTTCTGCTCCTTCCCCGTCCCCTTGTCCTTCGCGTTGACGTGGAGGATGCCGTTGGCGTCGATGTCGAACGTCACCTCGACCTGCGGGACGCCGCGGGGCGCCGCCGGGATCCCGTCGAGGTGGAACCGGCCGAGCGTCCGGTTGTCGCCGGCCATCTCGCGCTCCCCCTGCAGGACGTGGATCTCGACGCTCGGCTGGCTGTCGGACGCCGTGGTGAACACCTCGCTCTTGCGCACCGGGATCGTGGTGTTGCGCTCGATCAGCCGCGTCATCACTCCGCCCAGAGTCTCGATCCCCAGCGACAGCGGGGTCACGTCGAGCAGGAGCAGGTCCTTCACCTGGCCGCCCAGCACCCCCGCCTGGACCGCCGCGCCGGCCGCCACCACCTCGTCCGGGTTGACGCCCTGATGCGGGTCCTTCCCGAAGAACGCCTTCACCATCTCGACGACCTTCGGGATGCGGGTGGAGCCGCCGACGAGGACGACCTCGTCGATCTTCCCGACCGTGATTCCGGCGTCGCGGACGGCCACCTCGCACGGCTTGAGGGTGCGGTCCAGGATGTCCTGCACCATCTGCTCGAACTTCGCGCGCGACAGCTTCATCTGGAGGTGCTTGGGGCCGGTGGCGTCCGCCGTCACGAACGGCAGGCTGATCTCGGTCTCCATCGTCGAGGAGAGCTCGATCTTCGCCTTCTCGGCCGCCTCCCGCAGCCGCTGCAGCGCGGTGCGGTCCTTCGACAGGTCGATCCCCTGGTCCTTCCGGAACTCGGACACGATCCATTCGATCAGCCGCTGGTCGAGGTTGTCGCCGCCCAGGTGCGTGTCCCCGTTGGTCGACTTCACCTCCACGACGTTGTCCCCCACCTCGAGGATGGAGATGTCGAAGGTGCCGCCGCCGAAGTCGAACACGGCGATCAGCTCGTTCTTCTTCCGGTCGAGGCCGTACGCCAGCGCCGCCGCCGTCGGCTCGTTGATGATCCGAAGGACCTCGAGCCCGGCGATCGTCCCGGCGTCCTTGGTCGCCTGGCGCTGGGAGTCGTTGAAGTAGGCGGGGACCGTGATGACCGCCTGCTTCACCTCTTCGCCCAGGTACGTCTCGGCCGCCTTCTTCAGCTTGCCGAGGACCATCGCGGAGACCTGCTGCGGGGTGTACTCCTTCCCTCCCGCCAGCACGCGCGCGTCCTGGTTGCCGCCCTGGACGACCTTGTACGGGACCAGGCGGGTCTCCTCGCCCACCTCGTCGTACCGCCGCCCCATGAACCGCTTGATGGAGAAGATCGTGTTCTCGGGGTTCAGCACCGCCTGGCGCTTCGCCACCTGGCCCACGAGGATCTGGCCGTCCTTGCCGAAGCCGACGACCGAGGGCGTGAGCCGCCCCCCCTCCTCGTTGATGAGCACCTTGGGTTCGCTCCCCTCCATCACCGCCACCACGGAGTTGGTCGTCCCCAGGTCGATCCCGATGATCTTGGCCATGATATGCGCTCCTTCCGGTTATTATCCGTGTCTTCCACCCTGAAATAGAACAATTCCCGTGCCATCCAGGGCTCGAGAGGCGAACAATCAACAACGACTTGTTTCAATTAGGGAACTTTACCGCTGAGGGGCGAATTCCGAATGCGGGCTGGACAAGATGCGCGTCATATTGGCGCTAAACCGTCGGGCCGCCATGCCATTATGACAGCCTGAACTCCTTCACCTTCCGGTGCAGGGTCCGAAGGCCGATGCCGAGGAGCTTGGCCGCGTGCGTCTTGTTGCCGCCGGTCTTGGCGAGGGCGTCCCGGATAGCGTCTATTTCCAGCTCCGTGAGAGTCCGGGAAGCGGGCATGGGGATCGGCTCCGCGGAAGTGGGCGGGAGGACCGCCTGCGTCACCTCCGGCGGAAGGTCGCCGGGCTCGATCGTTTCCGCCTGTGAGATCAGCGTGGCGGTCTCGAGGGCGTTCCGGAGCTGGCGGACGTTCCCGGGCCACCGGTACGCGAGAAGCACCTTCAGCGCCGACGGGGAGAGCCGTTTGGGAGGGGCCCCGTCCTCCCTCTCCAGCACTTCGAGCAGGTGCTCGCACAGCTTCGGTATGTCCTCCCTGCGTTCCCGGAGCGCGGGGACGACGATGTGGAAGACGTTCAGCCGGTAGTAGAGATCCTCGCGGAACGTCTTCTCCTCCACCTTTCCCTTCAGGTCCTGGTTCGTCGCGGCGATGATGCGCACGTCGACCCGGATCACCTGGGAGCCGCCGACGCGCATCACCTCCTTCTGTTCGATGGCTCGCAGGAGCTTCGCCTGGATGGCGGGCGACACGTCCCCCACCTCGTCGAGGAACAGCGTCCCCCCTTCCGCGCTCTCGAGCTTGCCGGCGCGGGAAGCGGTCGCGCCGGTGAACGAACCTTTCTCGTACCCGAACAGCTCGGACTCGAGCAGCGTCTCCGGGATCGCCGCGCAGTTGAGCGGAAGGAACGGGCGCCCGTTCCGGGGGCTCAGCGCGTGGACGGCGCGGGCGACCAGCTCCTTCCCGGTCCCGCTCTCTCCGGTGATCAGCACGTTCATCCGGGTCGGGGCGACCAGCCGGATTCGGCGCACCACCTCCTCCATCGCGCGGGAGGCGCCGACGATCCCCTCGATCCCTTCCGGACGCCCCACCTCCTGCCGCAGACGCTGGATCTCCCGGTGCATCCCGCGTTCCTTGACCGCCTTGAAGACGGCGGCGCGAAGCCTCGGGATCTCGACGGGTTTCAGCAGGAAGTCCGACGCGCCGGAGCGGACCGCCTCCACGGCGCCCTCGACGGTGCCGTAGGCGGTGAGCACCACCACCGGGACGCCGGGGTGGGAATTCGCGACGTGGCGAAGCACCTCGAGCCCGGTCAACCCCGGCATCCGCAGGTCGGTGACGACCACGTCCCCGCCGTCCGCGGCGAGGCGGGCGAGCCCCTCGCGGGGATCGGCGAACGGGAGGACCTCGAACCCGTCGCGCCGCAGCGCCGCGGCGACGCTCTCCAGGCTGTCGGCGTCGTCGTCGAACACGAATACCCGCCCCTTCTCCTTCATCCGTCGCCTCCCGGCGGAAGCGCGAGCGGGAGCCGTCCCGGGAACATCGCCCGGAACTGCGCCTCGAACGGTAGGGAGACGGTAACCGCGGTCCCCTCCCCCTCCCGGCTGATCACCGAGATCGCCCCCCCGTGCTGCCGCACGATCTGGCGGACGATCGGGAGCCCCAGCCCGCTGCCGTTCTTGCGGGTGGTGAAGAAGAGGCGGAACAGCTGTCGGCGGTCCGCCTTCGGGATGCCGCGCCCGTTGTCCTGGATCCGCACATACGCCCGCCCCGCGCGCGATCCGGTGGTCACGCGGATCCTCCGTTCCTCCTTGTCCTGCGCCTCGACCGCGTTCAGCAGCAGGTTGAGGAGCGCCTGCTTCAGCTGCTGCTCGTCGGCCAGCAGCGGCAGGGGCGAAGGGTGGAACCGCGTCGCGAGGGCGATCCCCCGGTAGGAGAAATCGGCTTCCAGGAACGCCAGCGTCTCGCCGACGACCCGGTTGAGATCCACCGGGGTGATGTCCATCGCGGGGGGGCGAGCGAAGCGGAGGAACCCGGACAGCGTCTCGTTCAGCCGCTGCGTCACTTTGAGGTTGGTGCGCGCGAGGGAGAGGAGCTCGTCCTTCTGCGGGACCGGACCCGCGGGAAGCTCCGAGAGCATCTCCTCCAGGATCTGGCTGTTGATGTAGAGGGAATTCAGCGGGTTGCGGATCTCGTGGGCGAGCCCCGCCGCTACTACGCCCAGGTCGGCGACTTTCTTTCGGGTCCTCGTGGCCGGCACGAGGTCGATTCTACATCATAAATACTCGACGTGGAGCAGCGGGGCGGTCGCCGCCGCGCCGTCGTCCAGCTGGACGATTCCCGGCCCGGGGACGGCCGGGTCGAGGAGGAGCCGGAGCTGGAAGTCCGGCTGCAGCCTCTGCAGCGCCCGCTGGACCAGCGTGGTCACCTCGATCCGCACGGCCGGCCGCGGGGGAACCGCGTCCGACGGGAAGAAGTCGAAGATCGGCCGCGCGAGGACCGGGGGGAGGAACGGGGCCGGGGCCGTTCGGAAGAAGTCGGAGCCGATCAGCACGGGAGGCTGGAAGTCGACCAGCTCCACCAGGACGGGGACGGCGGCCCCGAACGGCACGGATCCGACGAACACCTCGATGTACGCGAGGCGGACGTCCGCCGTCGCGGGGATCGCGGTGATCGGGAAATCCAGGAACCCCCGGTATTCGATCCCCGCCCCGTCCACGCCCACCCGGACCGATCCGGTCGCGGTGGCGGGAAATATCGTCGGCTCCCCGGTCCCCGGGTCGATGACCGCGGAGATGTGGGCGTCGACCGCCTGGTCGCTCAACTGCTCGAAGACCGTCAGATCCGTGCCGCTTCCGCCTCCGCACCCGGCCAGGATCAGAACGAGAACGCCCACCAACCCGGGAACCAGGAATCTCCTCATCGACGGCACCTCCGCGCCCGAAACTCGCACTTCGTATATTGCTTTGACGCCCTCCGTGAAAAGGAAATTCACAATCCGGCGGGAAAAGGGCGCAGCAGCATACCCCGAAGGGATGACGCAGCGGGGGGGTTCCGAGGAAGCCCCCCGCGAGGAATCCCGCAGGGTGAGCGCCCCTGTTATAATCCAGGGAAATCCCGCTTTCGCACGAGATGAGGCGCGCGTTGGCCCGAACCCTTTCGCCGGAGGAACCCGACCGGTTCCCCTGGAAGAAATTGCTCCTGATCCTGATCGTCACCGGGTTCTTCGCGACCCTGGGCGCGGCCGCGGGAATCCTCCTGCTGGCGCAGTTCGGCGACTTCCCTTCCGTCGAATCCGCCAAGGCGTACCGCCCGAGCGTCACGTCGAGGATCTTCGACCGGAACAACCGCGTAGTCGGGGAGATCTACCTCGAGAAGCGGACGGTCGTCCCCTACAAATCGATCCCCCCGCACGTGGTGAACGCCTTCGTGGCCGCCGAGGACGCCAACTTCTTCCGGCACAAGGGAGTCGACTACTTCGCGATCTTCCGCGCGGTCCTCCGGGACATCCTCTCCGGCGGGTTCGCCCAGGGCGCCAGCACGATCACGCAGCAGACGGTCAAGTCCCTCTTCCTCACGCCCGAGAAGAGCATCGCGAGGAAGCTGAAGGAGATCATCCTCGCCTACCGGATCGAGGGGAAGCTGTCGAAGGAGGAGATCCTCTACCTCTACCTGAACCAGATCTACCTGGGCGACGGGGCGTACGGCGTCGAGGCGGCCGCGCAGTCGTACTTCTCCCGGGGCGTGTCCACGTTGACCCTGGCCGAGGGGGCGATGCTGGCGGGGCTCGCCCAGGCGCCCACCCGCTACTCGCCGAGGAACCACCTGGACAGGGCCAAGTCGCGGCAGCGGTACGTGCTGCGCAGGATGGCGGAGGTGAATTTCATCGGGAAGGAGGAAGCGGACAAGGCGTACAACGCGCGCCTGTCGTTCGCTCCGCCGTCGACCTTCCGCTCGAAGGCGGCGTACTTCCTCGAATACGTCCGCATCTACCTCCAGGAGAAGTACGGGGAGGAGACGGTCAACCGGAGCCAGTTCCGCATCTACACGACGATCGACGAGCGGCTGCAGGAGGCGGCGCACGACGCCTTGCAGGAAGGCGTGCGGCGGATGGAGGAGCGGAACCGGTACAAGGGGCTCCAGGGCGCGCTCCTGTGCCTGGACACCCGGACGGGAGGGGTCCTCGCGATGGTCGGCGGGGTCGATTTCGGCGCCTCGCAGTTCAACCGCGCGCTGCAGGCCAGGCGCCAGCCGGGCTCCGCCTTCAAGCCCGTCATCTACGCCGCCGCCGTCGACAAGGGAAAGACGGTCGTCTCGACCGCCGACGACTCCCCGATCGAGTTCGAGCGGAGCGAGACGGAGATGTGGAAGCCGAAGAATTACGACGGCACGTTCCTCGGCCCCATCCCGCTCCTCGAGGCGCTGGCCAAGTCGCGCAACCTGGCCACGGTCCGCCTGCTGAACGAGACCGGCGTCGACACGGCGATCCGGATGGCCAGGGACCTGGGGATCGAGTCTCCGATCGAGCGGAACCTGTCGATCGCCCTCGGGTCGTCGGGGATCACGCCGCTCGAGATGGTGAACGCGTACGCGACGTTCGCCAACGGCGGGCAGCGGGCGGCACCGTTCTTCATCCGGGAGGTCCAGGACGCGGACGGCAACGTCATCGAGCGGACCGACCCGAAGGTCGTCCCGGCGATCTCCCCGGAAACCGCCTACTTGACGGTCCGGCTCCTCCAGGAGGTCATCCGCACCGGGACGGCGACGTCCGCCAGGGGCCTATCGCAGAACCTGGCCGGGAAGACGGGGACCACGAACGAGAACACGGACGCCTGGTTCATCGGGGGATCGCCGGACCTGATGGCGGGGGTGTGGGTGGGGTTCGACACGCCGACGTCGCTGGGGGACCGGCAGTCGGCCGCCACGGTGGCGCTGCCGATCTGGATCCGCTTCGTCGGCCGGGCGCTCGCGTACTTCCCCGACCGCGAATTCCCGCCGCCGGCCGGGATCACCTTCGCGCGCGTGGACCCCGCGACGGGAAAGGCGGTCCCGTCCGGAAGCGCGGACGGGATGGTGCTCCCGTTCAAGCTCGGGACGGTGCCCGAAACCGCGGCCCCGGCCGGAAGACCGGCCTCCCCCCGGCGCGGCGCCTCCGACGACCTGCTGTAGACGCTACCCTTTTACCACGGCCATCGGCCGCAGCCGCGCCACCTTCCGGGCGATCCCCGCGAGATCGACCACGTCGACCACCGACCCGACGTCCTTGTACGCCTCGGGAATCTCCTCCGCGAGCGTCTTGCGCGATGCGCAGGCGACCAGCACCCCGCGCCGCTCCATCTCCGCGAACGCCGATCTTCCCTGCAGGCTCCGCTTCGCCTCCGTGCGGCTCATGCGGCGGCCGGCGCCGTGGCATGTGGACCCGAACGACTCCCGCATCGCCCCCGGAACCCCGGCGAGGACGTACGAACCCCTCCCCATGTCGCCCGGGATGAACACCGGCTGGCCGACTCCCGCGCAGGACGCGGGGAGCTCCGGGTGGCCCGGAGGGAAGGCGCGGGTCGCCCCTTTCCGGTGGACCAGCACCTCCCGCCGGCGACCGTCCACCTCGTGGTTCTCGAACTTTGCGTTGTTGTGCCCCACGTCGTACACGAGGCGGATCCCCGCGTCGGCCGGGCCGATCCGAAGGACTCGCAGCACCGCCTCCCGCACCTGGTGCGCCAGCAGCTGCCGGTTGGCGAAGGCGTAGTTCGCGGCGGCGGAAAGGGCGGAGAGGTACCGCTTCCCCTCCTCCGATCCGATCGGGGCGCAGGCGAGCTGCCGGTCCGGCACCCGGATCCCGAATCTGCGCATGCACGCCCCCATCGCGTCCAGGTGGTCGTCGCACACCTGGTACCCGAGCCCCCGCGAGCCGGAGTGGAGGAAGAAGACCGCCTGCCCGGGGAAAAGGCCGTAGGCCGATGCCGCCTCGGGGAAGAAGATCTCCTCCACCTCGTCGACCTCCAGGAAATGGTTCCCCGCCCCCAGAGTCCCCAACTGGTCGAGACCCCGCTTCTTCGCCGTCTCCGACACGGCGTCGGGATCGGCGCCCGAAAGCTTCCCGCCGCTTTCGGTCATGGCCACGTCGTCGGCCGTGGCGTACCCGCGGGAGAGCGCCCATCGCGACCCCTCCACGAGCGCCTTGTCCATCTCCTTGGCCGTGAGCCGGACGAAGCCGGTCGATCCCACGCCCGACGGGACCTCCCGATGGAGCGCGGCGACCAGCTCGGGGAGCCGGGGTTTGAGCGCCGCCGCCTCCAGGTCGGAACGCAGCAGCCGGACGCCGCAGTTGATGTCGTACCCGACGCCGCCCGGGGAGACGACGCCTTCCGACGGGTCCATCGCGGCCACGCCGCCGATCGGGAACCCGTACCCCCAGTGGATGTCCGGCATGCCGATGCTGCGGGAGAGGATCCCGGGGAGGTGCGCGACGTTCATCACCTGGCGCAGCGCCTGGTCGCGGACGATCTCCTCCATCATCCCGCGCGAGGCGAACACCAGGCCGGGGACGAGCATCCCGCCGTTCCGGGGGATCTCCCAGGAGGTTTCGGAAAGACGGGTTATGGGGATGTCCTCGAACCGCACCGCGCGGCCTCCTTCCCCGGCGGCGCCGCAGGGGCGGGCGGAACCGGGTCGGGTCAGACGTCCAGCAGGAAACGGGCGGTGAACCCTTTCGCCGTTTCACCGACGGCAAGTCCGTGCGCCGTGACCGCCTTGATCTCCCGCGCGATCGCGTGCCGCGCGGGGTCCATCGGTTCGCCCCGGACCTCCACTTCCACCGCCCCTGCCACCATCGTAGCACCGGCGTTCCGGACGAGGAACCGGTCGAGGGAAAAGAGCAGGAGCGCCTGCCGGAGGATCGACAGAAGCCGGTCTTCGGGACTCCCCCTCGCGGGGCGAAGCGTTCTCCGGATCGGGCGACGGACCTTCCCGCGGTCGGTCAGCAGGGAGAAGACCGCCTCGACGGACGCGGCGCAAAGCGACGGGAAGTCGGGGGCGCGGACCAGGACGAGCAGGTCCGCGGTGTGGGGAAGGAGGCGGTATGACTTTCGCGTCACGTCCCGTCCCGGAGCCGGTCGGCGAACACCTTCGGAAGCCCGGCGGCGATCACCTTCGACCGGGCCGTCTCGACGTCGTACGGGACCCGGACCCAGGCGACCTCGCCCGTGCCGGGATCGAACAGCAGGAACGACGCGTCGGGATTCCGGTCGCGGGGCTGCCCCACGCTTCCGGGGTTGAGGAGCGCCCGTTCCCCTTTCCCGAGTCGGAACGCGTCCGGGGGGATCGGCTCCACGACGCCGCTGCCGCGGCGGACGAAGCCGCCCGCCACGTGGGTGTGGCCGAAGAAGATGGGGCCGGCAACGACGGAGGCGAACAGGGAGGAAAGCTCGATCTCCGCCTGGTCCGCGGAGTAGATGTACCGGTCGGTGTCCCCCGGCGCTCCGTGCACCAGGAGCGCTCCCCCCTCGATCTCCCGCTGGACCGGAAGATTCGCCAGGTACTCCCGGCTCTCCGGGGAGATCCGGTCCCTGGACCAGAGGGCCGCCACCCGGGCCGCGGCGTGGAAATTCCTCCCGCCGGAGCGGCCGCACGCGACGGCGTCGTGGTTTCCCGCCACCCCGCCCGCCGTGCTCTCCATCGCCCACCGGACGCACGCTTCCGGCTCCGCGTTGTACCCCGCCAGGTCCCCGAGGTGGTACACCCGGTCGGGGGCGCGCCGGGCAAGCTCCGCCCGCACCGCCGCGAGGGCGTCGCCGTTGGCGTGGATGTCGGAGAGGACCGCGATCCTCACGCGCCGATCGCCGCGGCTTTCCCCATGCCGGGCGGAAGGAGGCGGACCGCCTTCTTCCTCGCCGAATACTCCCGGACCAGGTCCATGAAGATGTCGAGCTCGTACCGGCGGTCGGCCCGGGTCCCGTCGAAGTAGAGCACCCGGACCGGGAGGCCGTCGCAGTCGCGCGACAGCCGCGGATAGACCGCCTCGGAGACGATCCCGTTCATGCAGGAGAACGGGTTGATGTCGAGCACCCCGTCGGCCCCCTTCCGGTGGAGGTACACCGACTTCCCCACCGAGAGGAGCATCTCCCCCAGGGCGCCGTCGGGAAGCAGGTACGGCCGCGCCAACGCGAGGATCTCGCGGATGTCGTGCGCCTCCTCGTACCCCCGGAAGTCGTCGCCGAAGACGGAGTGGAGCTCCACCTCGTCCTTGTGCTGGAAGTGCCATTTGAGCTTCGCTCCGAACATCTCCATCGTCAGGTGCCTGCGGTATCGTTTGAGGAGCCGGATGTGGGCGGCGTTGGTGTACCAGAGCCACTCGCTGACGTCCGACAGCCAGCACTCCCCGCCCGCCTCCTCCACCTTCCGGACCACGTCGTCGTTGCTGAAGGTGTTGAGGCGGCAGAAGATCTCCCCGACGATCCCGATGAGCGGCTTCGGGCTCGACAGGTCCGCGGGCACGGCGCGGAGCATCCCGCGGCCCCGGACCAGCGATCCTTTCAGGCGCGCCATCCGCTCCTTGGGGTTATTCCCGCGCGCCTCCACGGCGGCGCAGAAATCGGACAGCGCGGCCTCGTACGCCGCGTCCGCGGCGCCTTTCGCGGTTTCGTAGGGGCGGATCCGCAGGAGGAGCTTGGTCAGCAGCTCGGCCCCGATCATCGCCCGCCACGCCGTTCGCAGCAGCTCGTCGGCGTGCTCGCCGACCCCGCTGTACCCGTCCTCGCACGACGGGGAGATCACCGGCACCTCGCCGTACCCCATCTCCCGGAAGACCGCCTTGATGTAGGGTCCGTACTGCCCGAATCGGCAGGGGCCGTCCGACGTGGGCATGAAGAGGGCCATCCGGTCGGGAGAGACGTGGCCGTGCACCAGGAGCTTGAGCGCGTCCCCGAGCGTCACCTTCAGCGGGAGGCACTCCTCCCCGGAGGAGTGGCGCCCGCCGAGGACCATCGTCTCCTCGTCGGAAGGGGGCATCGGCTGCGCGTCGATCCCGACGGAGCGGAACGCGGAGGCGATGGCACGGACCCCCGCCTCGGTCATGGACGGGAAGAAGACCGTCCTTCCGGCCAGCGGCGAACCGGTCACTGCTGCGCCCATGGCCGGAGCACCCCCTTGCTGTCGAGATACGCCTCGCACCGGGTCATGTACCCGGCGTCGTTCCCGTGGCCGTCGAACTGGAGCGTCAGGTACGGCGATCCGGACGCCCTCGTGATGAAGTGTCGCACGAAGGAGTCGGGGCCGCACTTGAAATTCGTGATGTAGATCATGTGGAACTTCGGGTGGTTCCGGCTCCACTTCGCCGCCGCGATGATCTTGCGCCCGTAGTTCCAGAACATGTTGTCGTTGACGTCCCGGATGTCGATGTCGTCCACCGGCAGGAAGTCGATCGGGATGACGTTCCCACCGTACTGGTCGCGGAGCTTCGTGGGGATGTTCAGGTTGACGTCGCGGTCGTACAGGTTGTACGGACGCCCCAGCAGGAGGATCGCGTCCGCCCCCGCCCGCGTCACGCGTTCGATCGCCTCGATCCCGGAGGCGTGCAGGAAATCGCCGAGCCGTCCCTGTTCCCGGTACCCGTCCCGGATCCCCTCGCGGATCTCCCTGCGCGAGACGCCCAGGGGCCCGAAGCATTCGAACAGGTCCTCGACCATGTGCTTCTCGCCGTCCCGGAACCGCACGGTCGGGGAGAGCAGCTTCTGGCGGAGCTCCTTCTCCCACTTCGGAACGCCGGCGATCACGAACGGGAGCGTCTGGCCCCACGGGCAGAAGTGCGACTCCGTGTGGGTGTGGAACGTCTCCGAGTTGATCACGTTGGGCTGGAAGAGGAAGTCGATCCCGGACGAAAGCAGCGCCGCGACGTGGCCGTGCGCGACCTGGATCGGGTAGCACGGCTCGGCCACGGTGCGCTCCAGCCCCTCGCGCGCGATCGCCTTGTCGGTCCGCGGCGACACCTTGATCCCGAAGCCCATGCGGGTCAGGACCCCCTTCCAGAAGGGGAACCGCTCGAAGAAGTACATGGCCCGCGGGAAGCCGACGGTCCCCCGCGCCCCCTTCGAAGGCGTGTCGGCGACCAGCCGGTCGAACCATTCGTTCCGCCGGGCGACGAGGTCCTCGATCACCGGCTTCGTATCGGTCCGCGCCGCCTTGCGGTACTTCTCGGAGCATTTGTCGCCCCAGTAGGTCCGGCTGTCGTCGATCCGTATCTCCTGCATGTCGCAGTAGTTGCTGCACCCCTTGCAGACGAACTCGCGGCGCTTGTAGTCGACCTTCGACAGGTCGAAACCGCAGAACTTCGTGGTGACCTGCGTGGCCCTCGCCTTGTCCCGGGCGAGGAGCCCCATCCCGATCGCGCCGATCACGCCATTGTGCGGAGGGACGATGATCTTTCGCCCGAGGACCTGGGAGAAGGCGGCCGCCACCGCGTCGTTGTACGCGGTTCTCCCCTGGAAGTAGATCGTCTCCCCGATCTTCCGTCCCCGGACGACCCGGTTCAGGTAGTTCATCACGACCGAGTAGGCCAGCCCCGCCACC
>JACRNP010000198.1 GCA_016234845.1 Deltaproteobacteria bacterium
AACTCCTCCAGGGCCACCTCGATGTAGACTCGCTTTGCAAGGTCGGCGAACGTCCCGAACGGAATCCCGTGGCGCAGGAGCAGCCGGACGACGGGCCGAAGGATCCTGAGGATCGCGGCGTATATGGCGTTGTGTGTTTTCATGTTTGGGATAATATTCCCATTTATTCCTTTCTGCAAGTGGGATGCGAATCGTTCCTGGCGGTTTCATCCATTGGAAGATTTGCGGTTTCATCCCGACGCCGAGGCCGTACACTGAAGGGGGCAGAAACCACCGGAAAGGGCGCCACCGGATGATCCGCGACCCCGTCGTTCTCCTCCAGAACCTCGTCCTTTCCCTATCCGACTCCCTCGACCTGGTGCACCGGATCGCGATGGACCACCAGCAGCGGGTCGCGTACATCGCCCTGCGCCTCTCCCTCCCGATGGCGCGGACCTCCGCGGAGCAGTCCGATCTTCTGTACGCGGCCGCCCTCCACGACATCGGAATGCTGTCGGTGGAGGAGCGGATCGACTCGTTGCTGGGAGACATGGAGGACCAGGACCGGCACGTCCGGATCGGCGCGGACCTGCTTTGCCGCTTCGACCTGTTCCGCACCACCTCCGGGATCGTTCGGCACCACCACAAGCCCTGGAACTCCCCGGACGGCTGGGAGGGGGTCCCGTACCCCGTACGCCTTTCCGCCAACGCCATTCACCTCGCCGATACGATCGACCGGATGATCCGGCGGGACGCCGGCATCCTCGGGCAGGTGCGGCGGATCGTCGCCGAGGTGGAGCGGAACCCGGGAGAACGGTTCTCTCCCGACCTGGTCGACTCCTTCCACGCGTTCGCGGGGATCGAATCGTTCTGGCTCGACGCGGTTTCGCCCCGAGTCGACTCCATCATCTCGGGAATGGTGGAATGGCCACGGGTGATCCTCCCGATGGACAGCCTCGAACAGTTCGGGCAGATCCTCTCCCGCGTCGTCGACTTCCGCAGCTCCTACACCGCCTCGCACTCCAGCGGCGTGGCGGCCACGGCAGAGCACCTCGCCCGACGCCTGCTCTTCGAGGAGAGGGAGTGCCGCCTCATCCGGATCGCCGGCCTCCTGCACGACCTGGGAAAGGTGGCCGTTCCGAACGCGATCCTGGAGAAGCCATCCCCCCTGAACTCGTCCGAGTTCGACGTCGTCCGCGGACACGCGTACCACACCTTCCGGATCCTGGAGAACATCGGAGGGTTCGAGGAGATCACCCGGTGGGCGGCTTTCCACCACGAGCGGATGGACGGGAACGGCTACCCCTTCCATCACAGCGGGGAGGCCCTTCCGCTGGGATCCCGGATCCTCGCCGTGGCGGACGTGTTCACCGCCCTCACGGAGAACCGGCCGTACCGCCGGGGGGTCCTGCGGGACGGGACGATCGGGATCCTCCGGGAGTTCGCCTCGAACGGGTCGCTGGACGGCCGGATCGTATCGGTGCTGATCGACGGATACGATTCGATCAACCGGGACCGGGCCGAAACGCAGGAGGCGTTCGCGGAGGAGTATCTGCGGAGGGGAGGAGGACCGTCCTCCAATTGAAAGGGGGGCCCGAAGCCCCCCCTCCATCCCGCCCCCGGCCCGTGCGGATCAGTCGCCGTTCCGGTCCCGCCCCGGCGGATACGGGGCGTAGTCGTCATCGTCGTCCCAGAACCGGTTCTTCGGCCACCGGCAGTCGATGATCCCCTTCCGGCACAGCGTTTCCCGCCACTCGTATTTCAGGAAGTGCCGCTCGGCGACACGGGGATCCGCGCGGAACTCCACCTTCCTCGCGGGGGAGTACGTCTCCTCCCCGAACCCGGTCCCGGCGTCGTCGCCCTTCCGCAGGGCCGACCGCGGTGCCGCGCTTTCCCCGGCGGCGCCGGGTCCCGGGGCCGCCGCCTGCGGCGCCGGAGGCCTTCCGACGCCCGATCCTTTTCCGGGCGCCGGCGGTCCCGGGGCGCGGTCTATGAACTCGCGCTCCGGGATCTCCCGCACGAGCGGCTTCTCCCTCGGCAGTCGCTTCTCCCGGTACACCGCCAGCGCGATCACCCCCATCGCGGAATGGTCGCCGAACGCCCCGGCGTACGAATCCCCCGGGTCGGTGAAGTAGAACCGGTTGACCGTGTCGCGCTCCGTGCGCCACCCCTCGTACGTCCCGGAGCCGTACGGCGGCAGGATGTACATCCGTTCGTCGGGCCGGAGGTTCGACTTCCTCCCGGAGATGATGTTCCGCCCGTCCACGGCGATCACCACCCCGATCCGGTCGGCGGAGTTGTTCTTCACCCGCACGGAGTACCGCTCCCCTTCCAGCGCCTGCACGTAGGCGCGGTGGGTCGTGTAGTGGCCCCGGGGGACGATCCGGTACTCCGGGAGCACCCCCCGGTCGTCGCCCAGGACGTCCACGTCCACCATGGCGGCGAAGGATGCGGCCGCGCAGAGGAGGAACGCGGCGGCGAGTGCGGTTGCGGCCCCCATCGGCCTGCGATGCGGCGACGTTTTCATGGCGGGACTCCTTTCGGGACGACGGTGATTTGTTCTTCCTGCCCCCGTTAGACACTCCACCGCGGATTTTGTTCACCGGGTGATACGATAGGCGTCATGTCCGCGCTCCTCGCCGCGTTCGGGAACCGCCGAATCTTCTTCGTGCTGCTGCTCGGGTTCTCCTCCGGGATACCGCTGGCGCTGACCGGCTCCACCCTCCAGGCGTGGATGACGTCGGAGAAGGTCGACCTGGCGGTGATCGGCGTCTTCTCCCTGGTCGGGCTGCCGTACACGATCAAGTACCTCTGGTCCCCGCTGATGGACCGGTTCGTCCCCCCGTTCCTCGGACGCCGGCGGGGGTGGATGCTCGTCACGCAGGTCGCCCTGCTGTTCGCCGTGGCGGCGATGGCGTTCTCGGAGCCGGGAGCCCACCCCGGGGCCCTCGCCCTCCTTGCGCTCCTCGTGGCCTTCTCGAGCGCGAGCCAGGACATCGTGGTGGACGCGTGGAGGACCGAGGTCCTCGCCCCGGAGGAGCTGGGGCCCGGAGCGGGGGTCCACATCCTGGGGTACCGGGTGGCGATGCTCACCTCGGGCGCGATCGCGCTCATCCTGGCCGACCGGATGCCTTGGCGCGTCGTGTACCTGCTGATGGCGGGTTCGTTGCTCGTGGGGATCGCCGCGTCCCTCCTTTCCCCGGAGCCGGAGATCCGGGGGAAGCCGCCGAGGACCCTGCGGGCGGCGGTGATCGACCCGTTCCTCGAGTTCTTCGCGCGGCCGGGCGCCGTCCCGATCCTGCTGTTCGTCGTCTTCTACAAGCTCGACGTGGTGATGGCCACCGCCCTCACCACCCCGTTCCTCCTGGAGCTCGGTTTCACCATGACCGACATCGGCGCGGTGACGAAGGGGCTGGGGATGGTCTCCACCATCTTCGGGACGCTGGCGGGGGGCGCGGTGGTCGCGAAGGCGGGGATGAAGGCGTCCCTCTGGATCTTCGGCGTCCTGCAGTCGGTGTCGACCCTGACGTTTTTCGCCCTGGCGCGCCTGGGGCACCATTACCCGATGATGGTCGCCGCGATCGGCGTCGAGAACCTCTGCAGCGGGATGGGGACGGCGGCGTACGCGGCGTTCCTGATGAGCCTGTGCGACAAGCGGTACACCGCCACGCAGTACGCGCTGCTCACCAGCCTGATGGCGGTCACGCGGGTGGTCGTCGGCGCGCCCACCGGCTTCCTCGTCAAGGCGTACGGGTGGGAGACGTACTTCATCGTCAGCGCCCTCGCCGCGATCCCGGGGCTGCTGCTCCTGCTGCGGTACGATCGGTGGCAGGCCCCGGCGACGTGAGCTGGTCGCTCCTTGGAACAGGGGCGCATCCGCCAAGATTTCGCTACTCCGCAGGGGGCTCCCCGTTCGTGCCCCCCGTTTCTCCTACAGTGGGGGTACCCCGACGGCGCGAAGCTCGTGTCGGGGCATCCGCCGCCAGGCTCCCCGGCTCCGAACAGCGAACATGGCCCGCGATCCTCTCCCCGCCCTTCGGCCGACCATATCGCCAGAAACCAGCTCTTACGTATTATAAGCGCGGGTTCTCCGCCGTTTCCGCGCTGGCGGCTTCGCTCAGGGGACCCCCTGCTCCGTACGCTTCACAGAGCGGATGCCACGGTACAATAGCGTGATGCTCCCACGCGAAAACATCCTCGTCGTCGACCTCTCCTCCGGGCGGACGCGGCGGGAGGAGATACCGCCGGA
>JACRNP010000199.1 GCA_016234845.1 Deltaproteobacteria bacterium
CGGGAGGTTCGCCCGGTTGACGGTGGACGCGGGGTCGGCGGACGGCAGGATGTCGTGCACCCCGTGGCAGGAGGAGCAGTTGGCCGCCTTCGTCATCCCGTACTCCACCGCGATGCCGTGGAACGAGTCCATGTAGGAGGAGAAGCGCCTCTTGGGAAGCGCGTACCGGGTGGAGATCCCCTCCTTCTCGTGGCACCCGGAGCACGTCTTCGGGATGTTCCGGGAGCTGACCGGCGACGCCGGGTCGGCGGCCTTCACGATGGTGTGTTCGCCGTGGCAGTCGGTGCACACCGGCGAGTCCGCGATCCCGCCCCGCATCCCCTTCCCGTGGACGCTCTTCTCGTACTGCTCGAGGATCCCGGGGTGGCACTTGCCGCAGAGCGTCGGGATGTTCTGCCGGTGCGTGGCGGACTTGGGCTGGTCTCCCGGGAGGATGGAGTGGTTCCCGTGGCAGTCGGAGCAGACCGCGCTTCCGGTCAGCCCCGCCTTCCGCGACGCCACCCCGTGGACGCTCTGCTCGTACGAAGCCAGCAGCTTGTGATCCGGCAGGTGCGGGTACCTCGCCTCGAGCGCCCGTTCCTTGTGGCACCGCAGGCAGGTCGCCGGGATGTTCAGCCGGAAGGTCCGGGCGGACGGGTCCTTCGGCCTCCGGATGTCGTGCTTCCCGTGGCACCCGTCGCAGCCGGGGACGTCCTGGACCCCCTTGACGTGCAGCTTGCCGTGGGAGCTGCCCGCGTACGACTTCTCGGCGTCCCCGTGGCACTTGCCGCACGCGACCTTCCCGAGCTTGCCGTGCGGGGCTTTCGCGTCGGCGTGGCAGGTGACGCACCCGCTCCCGCCGTGGACGGAGAGCCGGTACGCCTGCAGGTCGACGAAGAGGGACAGGGTCTTTCCGCCGGGAAGGGACTTCTCGATCGTCCGGTCCCCGTGGCAATCCAGGCACTCGCCGACTCCCGGGACGGCTCCCGCGGCGGGCCAGGCCAGGAGCAGCGCGGCGGCGGCCAGGACCGCGGCCATGCAGTTGCGGTTCATCCTGTTCATTCCTCCTCCGTTGCGATCCTTGTGGCGTCGGGCGGCGGCGGCTCTCCGCGCCGCTCGAACGCGTCGATCTCCTCGAGTTCGAGTGCGTGCTCGTGCTCCATGTCGTGCCGCGACAGCTTCCCGTCGATCCAGGTGAAGGACATCGGGGCGAAGTCGGGGTTCATGAACACGTAGTAGAAGTGCCACACGATGATGGCCAGCGTGGCCAGGATCGCTTCGTAGTAGTGGACGATGGTCGCGACGTCCAGCCCCCACATGGGGATGCGCTTCAGGGTCTCGTCCTGGAACCAGAGCATGAATCCGGTGACGACCATCACGATCGTCCCCCACACCAGCGCGAGGTACTCCGCCTTCTCGACGTAGCTGAACCGGTCGAATTTCGGCTTGTGGTCGGCCATCCCGAAGTAGTAGCGCATCGTTCCCGCGATGTCCTCGGCGTCCTTCCACCGGGGAAGCATCCGGAGGACCTGACCCCGCCCCCTCGCCGTCAGCGCGGCGTAGAAGAGGTGATAGACGCTGGTGACCACCATGAGGACGGCGGCCACCCGATGACCCCCGCCGCGAAGAACCACATTGGCCTCGTCGGAGAGGAGCGGCAGGGACCACTTGAACTTCAGGGCGAACCCGGTGATCACGAGCGCGATGAAGGTCGAGAACGTGAGGACGTGCTGCACCCGCTCCGACTTGTTCAACCGTTCGTACCCGGGATGGTCCCACCTCCTCCGGGTCCGGTAGAGCGCCTGCATCTTGCGGAAATAGTCGAGGCCGTTGTGGAGGAGCATCCCGCCGATGACCGCCACGATCATCCAGATGTAGAACTTCTCCACCCAGTACTTGACGACCCCTCCGGTCCCGCCCGGGCCGACGTGGATGTTCCCGCTGGCGAAGTTCGAGGTCGCGCCGGGGTGGCACTTCCCGCAGGTGACGGGCAGGTTCTTCGGGTTCACCGTGGAACGGGGGTCGCTGGAGCGGAAGATCTCGTGCACCCCGTGGCAGGACGAGCAGTTCGCCACGGTCTTGTCCCCCAGGCGGGCGGAAAGGCCGTGGAAGCTCTGCTCGTACCCCTTGACCTTGTCCACGGAGACGCCGTACCGCGCCGCCAGCTTCTCGGCCCCGTGGCAGGAGGCGCACGTCTTCTCCGAGACCGCCCCGAAGGAAACCTGCGACTTCGGGTCGTCGGCCCGGCGGATTTCGTGCTCGCCGTGGCAGTCCGAGCAGTTGGGGGCGTCGGGCATCCCGCGCTGGAGCGCAACACCGTGGACGCTTTCGCGGTATATCGTGAAGACGCCGTAGTGGCATTTCCCGCAGGTGGCGGGCAGGTTCTTCTTGTTGATGTGGGA
>JACRNP010000200.1 GCA_016234845.1 Deltaproteobacteria bacterium
ATTCCGACCCCGTTGTCCGCGATCTCGACGTCGAGGAAGGAGCGCTTCCTTCCCCGCCCCACCGCGAACCGGTAGTTCACGTTCATCCGGGCCTCGATCCGCACCGTGCCGGACGATTCGATCGATTCCACGGCGTTCTTCATCACGTTCAGGAGAGCCCGGTACACGGTGTCGCGGTGCCCGGAGACCGGCGGAAGGCTGGGGTCCACGCGAAGCTCGAACGTCACGCTCTTCCCCTGCGCCCGCGAATCCGACGCGAGGAGCTGCTCCGCCTCCCGCAGCAGCGGGGCAAGGTGGAACGGGCGGGGGTGCGGGGGCGCCTTCCCCATCTCCAGCATCTTCTCCACGAGGTCGTTGATCCGGCGCGCCTCCCGCAGGATCAGCCGGACTCCCTCGGTCCGCTCCTCCGCGGGCCCGTCCTCCCGCAGGATCCACTGCGCCGCTCCCAGGATCCCCCCCAGCGGATTCTTGATCTCGTGCGCGATCCCGTACGCCAGCATCTGCATCTCCTCGGCGCTGGTGGCCGCCTGCTCCTCCTTCCCCACGAGGGACAGGATCTCGGAGGACTTGACGGACAGCACGGCCCCCTGCGGCTCGCCGCCCTGGCCCGCCAGAGGGGACGCCCCGAGCATCACCGGGATCGTGGGACCGCGGTCGCCCCCCACGTTTCGGCCGCCGGCCGCCGGCCGCAGCTCGACGTCGAACCCGGTCACGGGGGTGTGCTCCTCGAGCGCTTTCCGCAGGATCCGGACCGCCCCGGGGCTTCCGCGGAAGACGGTGCGGAAATGCCGGCCCGACAGGGCCTGGGAGGAGCCTTGCAGGATCTCCTCCGCCGCCGGGTTGATGTAGGCGAGCTTCCCCGCGGCGTCGAACACGAGGATGCCGACGTTGACCGACTCGAGCGTCCGCCGGAGGAGGTCGCTCAAAAGAACCGCTCCACGACCGCGCGGAACGTCGCGGGATCCGCCACGCGGGGCAATTCCGCGCGGAACGCGGAAGCCCCCGGGATCCCGCGGCTGTACCAGGCGAGGTGCTTTCGCATCTCCCGGATCCCGTGCGTCCCGTGCCGCGCGAACATCTCCTCCCCGTGCCGAAGGATCAGTGCGCGCTTCCCCGCGGGAGCGGGGGAATCCGCAATCGGCGGGAATTCGCACGACCCCGGGCGCCACCGCAATGCCCGCTGCGTCTCCCGGAAGATCCACGGGTTACCCATCGCCGCCCGGCCGATCATCACGCTGTCGCACCCGGTATCCGCGAGCATCCGCGCCGCGTCGGCCGGCGACCCGACGTCCCCGTTCCCGATCACGACCCGGTCCGGGAACGTCCCCTTCAGCGCCGCGATGTGTCCCCAGTCCGCCCTGCCGGAGAACATCTGCCCGCGGTGCCGCGGGTGCAGCGTCACGGCGGACACGCCGGCCCCGAACAGCTCGCCCGACACCTCGAGGTACGTCTCCCGCTCCGTCCCGAACCCCGACCGGATCTTGGCGGTCACCGGGATTCCCGCGGCGCGGACCGCCGCCCGGGCGATCTCCCCGGCGAGGCGGGGGTTGGCCAGGATCGCCGATCCCGAGCCTCCCCCCGTGACTTTCCGCACGGGGCACCCCATGTTGATGTCGATGAAGTCGAACCCCCTGCCGGCGGCCAGGGCGGCGGCCTCGGCGATCTCCCCCGGGTCGGAACCGAACAGCTGCGCGCCCACCGGACGCTCCGCCTCCTCGTAGGCGAGATACCTCCCCGACCGGTCCGGGTCGCAGAGGAGCCCCTTCGCCGACACCATCTCCGTGACGACGATGTCCGCCCCGTTCTCCCGGCACAGCCGCCGGAACGTGGTGTCGGTCACCCCCGCCAGCGGCGCGAGGATCAGTTTCCCCCGGAAATCCATGCCCTTACTATAGCACTTGACCCGCGCCGGGCGGCGTGGTACAAATTGCCCGTTTAACAATCGACCGGCCGCCCCGGGCTCGTCTACGGGCATGCAATATTACGCAGAATCCGGCGGATGTCCCGCCACGCTTTATCCAGTAAAAACAGATACGGAGGGGCCATGACTGACACGGTTGTCGCACGGATTTCCGCCCTCGCGAGGAGGCTGTTCCCCGCGATGGCGACCCTGTTCCTGCTCCTGCTGGCCACCGCGGCCAACGCGAGCGAGGCGGATCTGGTGATCCCCGACCTGGCGAAGGAAAGCTTCCTCGGGATGACGGGCCACACGCTGCTGCTGTACGGGCTCGTGATCTGCGTCCTGGGCATCGCCTTCAGCCTCGTCCAGTTCTCGCAGATCAAGAACCTCCCGGTCCACAAGTCGATGCTCGAGATCTCCGAGCTGATCTACGAGACGTGCAAGACGTACCTGATCCAGCAGGGGAAGTTCCTCGCCATCCTGTGGGCCTTCATCGCCGCGATCATGGTCTGGTACTTCAGCCGGGAGATGAACGCCTTCAAGATCGCCATCATCGTCATCTTCAGCATCGTCGGCATCCTCGGCAGCTACTCGGTGGCGTGGTTCGGGATCCGGATGAACACGTTCGCCAACTCGCGGACCGCCTTCGCGGGGCTCCAGGGCAAGCCGTACCCGACGATGGCCATTCCGCTGAAGGCCGGGATGAGCATCGGGATGCTCCTGATCGCCGTCGAGCTCGTCCTCATGCTCTTCATCCTCCTCTTCGTCCCCGGCGAGCTGGCCGGTCCCTGCTTCATCGGCTTCGCGATCGGCGAGTCGCTCGGCGCCGCGGCGCTCCGGATCGCGGGCGGGATCTTCACCAAGATCGCCGACATCGGCTCCGACCTCATGAAGATCGTCTTCAAGATCAAGGAGGACGACGCGCGGAACCCCGGCGTCATCGCCGACTGCACGGGCGACAACGCGGGCGACTCGGTCGGCCCCACCGCGGACGGCTTCGAGACGTACGGCGTCACCGGCGTGGCACTCATCACGTTCATCCTCCTCGCGGTCGGACAGAAGCTCGACCCCGCCGCCAAGAGTTCCATCCAGATCCAGCTTCTGGTCTGGATCTTCGTGATGCGCATCGGGATGATCGTGACGAGCGCCGTCTCCTACGGGATCAACGGCGTCTACAACAAGGGGAAGTACGGGGAGTCGAAGAAGTTCAACTTCGAGCACCCGCTGACCTCCCTCGTCTGGCTGACCTCGATCGTCTCCATCGCGATGACGTACCTCCTGTCGTACCTGCTGATCCCGACGCTGGGCGGCGGGACGCTGTGGTGGAAGCTCTCCACGATCATCACCTGCGGAACGCTGGCCGGCGCGATCATCCCCGAGCTGGTGAAGATCTTCACCTCCACCAACTCGGGCCACGTCCGCGAGGTGGTCACGGCCTCCCGCGAGGGCGGCGCGTCGCTCAACATCCTCTCCGGCCTCGTGGCCGGAAATTTCAGCGCATACTGGATGGGGATGGCGATCATCGCCCTGATGGCGGGCGGCTACGCCGTCTCCACGATGGGGCTGGCCGACATCATGGTGGCCCCGGCGATCTTCGCCTTCGGCCTGATCGCCTTCGGGTTCCTGGGGATGGGACCGGTCACGATCGCCGTCGACTCCTACGGCCCGGTGACCGACAACGCCCAGTCGGTGTACGAGCTCTCCACGATCGAGACGATCCCGAACATCTCCACGGAGATCGAGAAGGATTTCGGCTTCAAGCCCGACTTCGAGAACGCGAAGGTGTACCTCGAGGAGAACGACGGGGCCGGCAACACCTTCAAGGCGACCGCCAAGCCGGTGCTCATCGGGACCGCCGTCGTCGGGGCGACCACCCTCATCTTCTCGATCATCCAGCTGCTTTCGGCGAAGTACGGCACGACGGGGCCCCAGGGGATCTACGAGGGGCTCTCCATCATGAACCCGCTCTTCCTGCTGGGCCTCATCACCGGCGGGGCGGTCATCTACTGGTTCTCCGGCGCCTCCACGCAGGCGGTCTCCACCGGCGCCTACCGGGCGGTGGAGTTCATCAAGAAGAACATCAAGCTCGAGGGCGGCGGCGAGAAGGCGTCGGTCGAGGACAGCAAGAAGGTCGTCGCGATCTGCACGCAGTACGCGCAGAAGGGGATGTTCAACATCTTCCTGGTCGTCTTCTTCAGCACGCTGGCGTTTGCCTGCGTGAACCACTA
>JACRNP010000201.1 GCA_016234845.1 Deltaproteobacteria bacterium
CAAGAAATCCTTATACACCCTGCCTCCCGTTCTGTCAACGAAACGGCCGGAATTCCGGGAAAACCTCGTATACTGGTTGGAACTTCGGGCGCCGGCGGCGCGTCCAAACGGGAACGGCGGGGGACGGAAACGGACCCCGGAAAGGGCAAAGCCATGTCGAACCTGATGAGCGGAGCGAAGATCCTCGTGGAGTGCCTGCTCCGCGAAGGGGTCGAATGCCTGTTCGGATACCCGGGGGGGGTGACCCTCCCCTTCTACGACGTCCTCTACGAAGGGAAGGTGAAGCATTACCTGGTCCGCCACGAGCAGAACGCGTGCTTCGCCGCGGAGGGGTACGCCCGTTCCACCGGGAAGGTCGGCGTCTGCTGCGCCACCTCCGGGCCGGGGGCGACGAACCTCGTCACGGGGCTGGTCAACGCGATGATGGATTCGATCCCCGTGGTGGCGCTGACGGGGCAGGTATCCACGAAGCTCATCGGGAGCGACGCCTTCCAGGAGGCCGACACCTTCGGGATCACCCGCTCCTGCACCAAGCACAACTTTCTGGTGAAGAGCCCGGGGGACCTCCCCCGCGCGATCCACGAGGCGTTCTACATCGCCGCCAGCGGCCGGCCCGGTCCGGTCCTGGTCGACATCCCGAAGGACGTCTTCGTCGGGAGCGCCCATTACGAGCCGGTCGAGACGATCCACCTCCCGGGGTACAAATTCTCCGCGGAGGGGCACCTGGGCCAGGTCCGCCGGGCCGCCCAGATGCTCTGGGACGCGCGCAGGCCGGTCGTCTACGCCGGCGGGGGGATCGTCGCCTCCGGCGCCTCGGAGCTGCTGCGGGAGCTGGTCGAACTGCTGGAGGCGCCGACGGTCTGCACGCTGATGGGGCTGGGGGCGCTCCCGTCCGGCCATCCCGACTACATCAGCATGCCCGGCATGCACGGAAGCTACGCCGCGAACATGGCGCTCACCCACACCGACCTGATCGTCGCGCTGGGCGTACGGTTCGACGACCGGGTGACCGGCCGGCTCGACGCGTTCGCCCCCCGCGCGAAGGTGATCCACGTGGACATCGACCCGGTGGAGATCGGGAAGAACCGGCAGGCGGACCTCCCGATCGTGGGAGACGTCCGGCGGGTGCTCGAGAAGCTCAACCGGGAGGCGGCGGAGCTCGCCCCCGCGTGCCGGGAGAACCAGGCGGCCGGCCGGCGCGCCTGGAAGGAGCAGGTGGCGGCGTGGAAGGCGGAGCACCCGCTCGTTCCGGCGGTCTCCGACGACGAGATCAAGCCGCAGCACCTTCTGCGGGAGATCGACCGGATCTCCGGCGGCGAGGCGATCGTATGCTCCGACGTGGGGCAGCACCAGATGTGGGCCGCCCAGTTCGTCCGGTTCAACCGGCCGAGGTTGTGGATCAACTCCGGGGGGCTCGGATCGATGGGATTCGGGCTGCCGTCGGCCATCGGGGCGCAGATCGCCAACCCGGGACAGCGGGTGTTCGCGCTTTTGGGCGACGGGGGGTTCCAGATGTCGATCCCGGAGCTGTCCACGATCGCCGCCAACCGGCTGCCGGTGAAGATCGTCGTGATGAACAACGGGCACCTCGGCATGGTGCGGCAATGGCAGGAGCTGTTCTACAACAACCGGCTGTCCGCGGTGGCGCTCGACGCGTTCCCCGACGCCGCCATGCTGGCCGGCGCCTACGGCTTCCCCGGGAGGACGGTCGCGGACCCGAAGGAACTTCCGGCCGCGCTCGACGAAGCGGTCCGCCACCCCGGGCCGTACCTGATGAACGTCAACGTCGCGCAGCTGGAGTGCGTGTACCCGATGGTGCCCGCGGGAGGGGCGATCGACGAGATGGTGTTCGGCCCTCCGAATCCGGTTTCGGTCTGACCACAAGGGGACGGGAGACGACGTCATGCTGCAGGTGATCTCGCTGCTGGTGGAGAACAAGCCGGGGGCGCTGATGCGCATCACGGGGGTCTTGAGCGCCCGCGGCTGGAACATCGACAGCCTCACCGTGGCGCGGACCCTGGACCCCATGCAATCGAGGGCCACGATCGTCGTCGACATCGACCCGGAGCTGCGGAGCCAGGTCATCAAGCAGATGAACAAGCTGATCAACGTCCTGCAGGCGGTGGACCTGACCGACGCCTTCGCCGTCTCCCGGGAGATGGCCTTGGTGCGCATCCGGTCGACCGCGGAGACCCGGACGGGAATCCTGAAGGAGGCGGAGATCTACGGGGCGAGGGTGGTGGACGCCACGCAGGACGGGTTCGGGCTGGAGTGCACCGGCTCGCCGGAGAAGGTCGAGGAGTTCATCGACGCGATGCGCGGGTTCGGCGAGATCGACGTCACCCGGTCCGGGATCGTCGCGGTGTCGATGGAGAGCCGGAAGCTGCGGCTGGCGCCCCCCGTGCAGGCGGGCGCCGCCGCGGGCAGATCGGAGGAGCTCCCGAACTGCTGAGGAACGGGGGGTCCCCCCCTACTGCCGGATCCACTCCTCCTGCAGCACGTCGCCCTGCAGGCTCACGATCACGGCGCGAAGCGGCGCCTTCCGGGCGCTGGCCGCAAGACCCCGCGTCGCCAACCCGAGCAGCCCCCTGCAGCACGGAACCTGCATGATCACGACCGTCAGCGAGTTGATCCCCGACTCCTCGAACAGGCCGCGGATCTTCTCCTCGTAGACCTCCTGGTCCGAATCGAGCTTCGGACAGGCGATCGCGAGCGATTTCCCCTTCAGGAAGTCGCCGTGGAAGTTCCCCATGGCGAACGGCACGCAGTCCGCCGCCAGCACCACGTCCGCCCCCTGGAAATACGGAGCGGCGGGAGAAACGAGGTGGAGCTGGATCGGCCACTGCCGGAGCTGCGAGGGGACCTTTCCCGCCGGCGCCTCCGCGCCGTCGACCTTGTCGAACGCGATCGTTCTCGAACCGGGGCAGCCGCTCATCTTCTTCCCTCCTGTGCGGGACGACGTCCGTCCATGTCCCGTCTGCGCACCATTCTCCCCGACGCGGCGATCGCGGTCCTTGACGCAGGTCAATCGGAAGGGGGGACGACTCTCCGGACCCGCTTGATCTCGCCCCGCCGGCGCTTCGCGTCCAGGCGGCGCTCTCTCGACGCTCCGGGGGGGCGGGTCTCCTTCCGGGGCTTGACCGGCTCCGCCGCGGCCGCCACCAGCGCCGCCAGCCGGTCCCGGGCGTCCTCCCGGTTCCGTTCCCGGGTCCGGAACCGCCGCGCCTCGATCAGCAGGAATCCCTCCGCGGTGACGCGCCTCCCGGCGAGGCGGAGGAGCCGGTCGCGGACATCGGCGGGAAGCGACGGGGAGTTCCGGACGTCGAACCGGAGCTGCACGGCGGTAGCCACCTTGTTCACGTTCTGTCCGCCGGGACCGGGGGAGCGGACGAACCGCTCCCCGATCTCCGATTCGCCGATGCAGATCGACCGCGTGACCCGGATCATCCACCCATGGTATCAGCGGGCGGTCAGTTCTTCGAGTAGCAGCTGAAACCGAAGGCGGCGGCCATTCTCCGCTCCTCGATCAGCTCCTCGGCCGCGGATTCCGCGCGGGCGAAGAACGGCTCGATGACGACCCCGTCGTAATGATACTCGGCGGTGGCCCGCCGGGCGGTTTCGAGAAGCTCCTTCGCGCGCGCCACCTTGCCGGGCACGCACTCCTTCGCTCCCACCTGCTCGGCCGTCGCGATCCTGGACGAGACCCGGTCGAGCCGGCCCGAGAGCGGCACGATCATCTCCTCCAGGTCGTGCGCGGCCATCCCCGGATAGTACGGGAAGAGAACGGCCGCCTCCCCGTTCCCCGGCTGCGCCCGGTACTCGAGGGACGCCTTGTGGAGGAGCGCCGGGTCGCAGGCGTTCTCCTCGGAAGAGAACCTCGGCCAGAAGGTCCCCATCAGCCACTGGGGGGCCAGTCCCGCCTCGTGCGTCGCGAGGTGCACGGTCCAGTTGGACGCGGCGGCCTGCCACTCCTGCGGAACGGGCGGGGGCGCGAACGTCGACCGGCCGCCGGCCACCGTCAGCAGCGCTTCGGCGAACGCCATGGTGTGGACGTACTCCAGCCCTTTCGCGCGGAACAGTTCGGTGTGGGCGAGGTCCGGGCAGATGAACGATCCGCTGTACACGGTCCCCTCCTTTTCCGCGGACCCGGCCACCGCCGCGACCCGCATCCCGCCGGAAACCGCAGCCGCCGCCAGGACCACGACCAGCACGAATTGAATCCTCTTCATCGTATGCACCCCCACTGGAAATGCAGGAAGGTTTAGCAATATGCGGGCCGATGGCGACAGGAGTAATTCTTCTTTAATATCGGCGTGTTTTATAACGAATGATCAGGGACAAACACGATTATGAAATTGCGGCGGAGGTTTCTTTCGATTCTTTCCCGGTTTGTGCGGAAAAGCGAAGGGGTTGCGGCATCGCCGCAACCCCTCTCGTATCCATTGGTAGGCGGAACAGGACTTGAACCTGTGACCCTCGCCTTGTAAGGGCGATGCTCTACCAGCTGAGCTATCCGCCCGCGCCAGCCCGCCCGCGCGAACGATCAACGTAACAGCCCGCGTCGGCGACCGTCAACCGCCCTTCGGGGCTTCTGCTATGATGCGGGCATGAAGATCGCGATCCTCGGCGCCGCGGGGTTCATCGGGCGCGCCGCCGCCGTGGAGCTGTCCCGCCGTCCCGAGGTCGGGGAACTAATCCTCGTCGATTACGTGATCCGGGACGCGAAGCGGCTGGCGAAGGCACTCTCCCCCAAGTGCCGGTTCGCGATGGCCGACGTCGGGAAGACGCGGGAGCTCGAGCGCCTGCTGGCGGGGATCGACGCGGTGGCCGCGGCCGCGGGGTCGTGCGGGGAGCACGAAACGCCGTTGCTCCTCGCGTGCGCGTCGATGGGCGTCGCGGCGGCGTCGATCGGGGACGGGACGCTTTCGGACGCGGACCGGGACGCGATCTCCGGCTCCTTCCGCGCCGCCGGGGTCCCGGCCGTCGCGGGGTGCGGGATGATGCCCGGGTGGACGGATCTCCTCGCGGCGCACTTCCTCGGCCCCGACCGCGCTGCGCCCCCCCCCGAGCGGGAAAGATACCTGTTCTTCTCCCCCGACCGGTTCGGAGGGTACGAGTTCATGCGGTCGCTCGCCAGGAGAACCGGGGGGCCGTCCGGGGTTCCGCGCGGCGCCCCGGCGGGACGGTATTTCACGTGGACGGGCGGCGCGTCGATCGGCGTGCCGGAAGGGAGGGCGGGCGCGCGGCTATCCCGCATCTCCGGGGCGGCGGGGAAGCTCGGCCCCGTGGGCATCGAATTCGCCGGAGCGCTGCTGTTGTGGCTGCGCGGCTCCCTGGCGGGGCCCCGGGGCGCGCCGGCCGCCGTCGCGGGCGTGGCCGCGGGCGACCCGTTCGCCCGCGTGGAGGACCCGCACGGCAACCTCGGAGCGGCGCTGTTCGCCGAGGCCGCCGTGCGCCTCGCCGCCCGCCCCAAAAAAGGAATCGGCCTCCTGCCGCTCCCGGAGCTGATCGGGAGGGAGGAGGCCGAAGCGATCGCCGCGCGCTCCGGAGCCCGCATCGTCACCGGATAGCACACCGTGCGGTGAAGAGTGTCCCCCGCCAGCTTAATGGGTTATTACATCTCCTTCCGCTGCATCGCCCTTTGGCGGCACCGCGGGCGGGGCCCCCTCCTCCGCCGGCGGGGCCGGCAGCGCCGATGGCAGGTGAATCGCCAGCGTCATCACCTCGTCCATGTGCCGGACGAAGTGGATCTCCAGGTTGTTCTTGATCTTCGCCGGGACCTCCGCCAGGTCCTTCTCGTTCTCCAGCGGCAGGATGACGGTCTTGATGCCGCCGCGGTGCGCCGCCAGCAGCTTCTCCTTCACGCCGCCGATCGGCAGGATCCGGCCGCGCAGCGTGATCTCCCCCGTCATCGCGAGGTCGTTCCGCGCCGGGACGCGCAGCAGCGCGGACGCCAGCGCGGTGGCCATCGTGATCCCCGCCGAGGGGCCGTCCTTCGGGGTCGCCCCTTCCGGCACGTGGATGTGGATGTCGAGCTTCTGGTAGAAGTCCTTGTCCAGCCCCATCAGCTCCCCGCGGGTCCGGATGTACGACAGCGCGGCCTGCGCGGACTCCTGCATCACCTCGCCGAGCTTTCCGGTGACCTTCAGGTTCCCCTTCCCCGGGAGGATCGCCACCTCGATCAGGAGCAGCTCCCCGCCGAACTCGGTCCACGCAAGCCCCGTCGCGACGCCGACCGACTGCTTCTCCTCCGCCTCTCCGTACCGGTATCGCGTGACCCCCAGGTACCGGCGCACCGCCTGGGGCGTCACGACGATCCGCTCCTTGGGGGGCGACTTCACCACCTCGCGGGCGATCTTGCGGCACACGGAGGCGATCTCCCGCTCGAGGTTCCGCACCCCCGCCTCGCGCGTGTAGTACCGGATGATCTGCAGGACCGACTTGTCGGTGAAGGAGATCTTCTCCATCGAGAGCCCGTGCTCCTCGACCTTCTTCGGGATCAGGTACCCCTTCGCGATGTGGAGCTTCTCGACCTCCGTGTACCCGGACAGCCGGATGATCTCCATCCGGTCCTGCAGAGGCCCCGGGATCCCGTGGAGCATGTTCGCCGTGGTGATGAAGAAGACGTCGGACAGGTCGTAGTCCACGTCCAGGTAATGGTCGTTGAAGGTGCTGTTCTGCTCGGGATCCAGGACCTCCAGCAGCGCCGAGGACGGGTCTCCGCGGAAGTCGGCCGACATCTTGTCGACCTCGTCGAGCAGGAAGACCGGGTTCACCGTCCCCGCCTTCTTCACCTGCTGCATGATCTTGCCCGGGAGCGCCCCGATGTAGGTGCGGCGGTGCCCGCGGATCTCGGCCTCGTCGCGTACCCCTCCGAGCGACATCCGGACGAACTTGCGGCCCATCGACCGCGCGATCGAGCGCGCCAGCGACGTCTTCCCGACGCCCGGCGGCCCCACGAAGCAGAGGATCGGGCCTTTCAGCTTCGCCACGAGCTTGCGGACGGCGAGGTATTCGAGGATCCGCTCCTTGACCTTCTCGAGGCCGTAATGGTCCTCGTCGAGCACCCGCTCCGCCTCGGTGATGTCGAGCTTGTCCTCCGTGCGGTCCTGCCACGGGATGGACACCAGCCAGTCGATGTAGTTCCGGCTGACGGTGGCCTCCGCCGACATCGGGGACATCATCCGCAGCTTCTTGATCTCCTTCTGCGCCTTCTGGAGCGCCTCCTTGCTCATCCCGCGCTTCTTGATCCTCTCCTCGAGCTCGTCCAGCTCGGTGCGCCCCTCCTCGCCCTGCCCCAGCTCCTTCTGGATGGCGCGCATCTGCTCGTTCAGGTAGAACTCCCGCTGGGTCTTCTCCATCTGCTTCTTGACGCGCCCGCGGATCCGGCGCTCGAGCTCGAGCACCTCGACCTCGGACTCCATCAGCATCAGGAGCTTCTCGAGCCGCTCCTCGTCCGATTCCAGCTCGAGGACCGCCTGCTTCTCGTGGACCTTCAGCGGAAGCTGGCCCGCGAGGGTGTCGGCCAGGCGGGTCGGATCGGCGATGGCGGTGACCTGCGTCACCAGGTCCTGCGGGACCTTCTTCGAGAGCTTCGCGAAGGTCTCGAAGGAGGAGAGGACGTTCCGGATCATCGCCTCCGCCCCGGGGCCGTCGAACGGCGCGGACACCGTCTCCTCGATGCTGACCTGGAAGTACCGGTCGTTGGGGAGGTAGTGGAGGATCCTCGCCCGCTGGCGCCCCTCGACCAGCACCTTCACGGTGCCGTCGGGGAGC
>JACRNP010000202.1 GCA_016234845.1 Deltaproteobacteria bacterium
GGATCGCGGGCGCGCCGGGGGGGATCAGCTCCCGCAGGCGGATCACCAGTTCCGGGCCCACATACCGCGCGCTGTGGAACACCCGGTGGAACCCAAGGATCTCCTGAACGGCTTCCTCCACGCTCGAGGTGATCCGGAACAGGGAAAAATCCTCGGCGGAGCTCATCTCCGCCTTCCACAGGTCCTCCTCCAGGAACCCGCGCCACGTGGCCCAGTAATTCCCGCCGGGGACGTCCACCAGTACGACGGGGAACGGGTGGGTCTTGCCCGTCTGCAGCAGGGTCAGCACCTCGAACGCCTCGTCCATCGTCCCGAATCCCCCGGGAAAGAGGACGACCCCGCTCGACTCCTTGAGAAAGAGCAGCTTCCGCGCGAAGAAATATTTCGTGTGGATCCGCCGCGGGTTCCCCTCCATCACGGGGTTGTCCCCCTGCTCGAACGGCAGGAGGATGTTCACCCCGATCGAATGTTCCCGACCCGCCCCCCGGTGCGCGGCCGCCATGATGCCGTCGCCCGCGCCGGTCACGACGAACCACCCCGAGCTGGCCATCTCCCGGCCGAACGCCTCCGCCTGCCGGCACGCCGGGGAGTCCGGGGGGAGGCGCGCCGATCCGAATACCGTGACCTTGGGGCGATCCCGGAGCCCGTCGAAGAACCGGAAGGCGTGCCGGAGTTCCTTCAGGGTGCGGGAGAGCAGCTTCAGGTCCGCCCGCCCCGCCCCGTCTTCGCCCAACCCGTCGACGGTGCGGTGCATCTCCTGCAGAAGCTCCCCGGTCGATACCCGCGCATTCCTGCCGTTCCAGGTCACGCGCTCCTCCTCCGCGACCCGGGTTGCGGGATGGAGCCCCTCCGGCTCTCGACGTACGAGATCCGGTAGATCATCCCGGCCTTGTCGTCGGAGACCAGGAGGGAGCCGTCGGGCAGCTCCTGCACGTCCACGGGCCGGCCCCACGCCTTGCCGTCCGACAGCCACCCCTCCGCGAACGGCTCGTACCCCGCCGCGCGGTTCCCTTCCAGGCGGACGAACGTGACGCGGTACCCCACCGGATTCGAGCGGTTCCACGACCCGTGCTCGGCGATGAAGATCCCGCCGCGGTACGCGGACGGAAACATCGCCCCCTGGTAAAACCGCATCCCGAGGGACGCGGAGTGGGCGGGCAGCTCGAGTTCCGGGGGGGTGAAGCCGGCCGGCTTCCCCCTGCCGCCGAAATCCGGGTCGGGAAGGAATTTCCCGTGGGTGTACGGAAATCCGAAGTGGAGCCCCGTTCGGGGCGCCCGGTTCAGCTCGTCCGGCGGAAGGTCGTCCCCCATCCAGTCGCGGCCGTTGTCGGTGAACCAGAGCTCCTTCGTTTCCGGGTTCCAGTCGAACCCGACGGTGTTGCGCACTCCCGAGGCGAACAGCTCGAGGCCGGTCCCGTCGGGGTTCATCCGGTGGATCGCGGCGTAGCGCGGATCGCTCCGCTCGCAGACGTTGCACGGCGCCCCCACGGGGACGTACAGCTTCCCGTCGGGGCCGAAACGGATGAATTTCCAGCCGTGGTGCCCGTCCGTCGGGAAACCTTCGTTCACGACGACCGGCCTGGGGGGATCGGACAGGCGCGACTCGATCGCATCGTATCGAAGGACCCGGTGGATCTCGGCCACATAGAGCGCCCCGTTGCGGATCGCCACGCCGTTCGGGCTGCGCAGGCCCCGCGCGATCGCAACGACCCGGCGCGACTCCTTCGTCGTCCCTCCCGGCGGGACGGCGTACACCTCCCCCTTCCGGGTGCCGACGAAAAGCGTCCCCCGTTCCCCGAGCGCCATCGACCGCGCGTTGGGAACTTCCGCGTACTCCGCGATCCGGAATCCGGGCGGAAGGCGGATCCGCCCGATGCGGGTGTCAGAATCTCCTCCGGCGGCAAAGGGGGGCGCGATCGACAAAAGGAAGATCGTGGAAAAAACCCCGAAGGCGGCGACTATGGCGGACCGAATGGCCGTCGGACGCACGTCCCACCTCCGGGGTAAGTCAACGAACGGTCCGGTTATTCCGGACTACGCCTTTCCGCCCGACATTTTCCTGAAAAATTCATCCCCCCGCCGCTTCATCTCCTCCGGCGGAACCTCCTCCTTGCGCGTCGCAAGGTCCCAGATGTGGCCGAACGGGTCCTGGAGACTCCCGGTCCGGTCGCCCCAGAACATGTCCTCCACGGGGCGCTTCACCGTGGCCCCGGCCCCCACCGCCTTGCGGAACAGCTCGTCCACGTCCCGGACGTACAGGTACAACCCGGAGGGCGTTCCGCCGAGCGTCTCCGGCGATTGGCAATTCATCCCCGGGACCTCGTCGCCGAGGAAGAACCGGGAGTCGCCGATCTTCAGTTCCGCGTGCATCACGGTCTTGCCGTCCGGAGCGTGCATTCGCGCGATCTCCTCGGCGCCGAACGCCTTGCGGTAGAAATCGATGGCGCGCGCCGCTCCCCGCACCGTCAGGTGCGGCGTGATCGAATGGTACCCTTCCGGTATCGGCTTCACGGCCAACGTCAACTTCTTCGCTGCCTTCACCTTCTCATCCCCTTTCCCGCCCGGCACGGGACGACGCCGGACGGAACCCCGCCCCGACCGGGAAATTTCCACGGCCGCGGCAAGGCGATCCCCGTTGTATTTGTGGCATCC
>JACRNP010000203.1 GCA_016234845.1 Deltaproteobacteria bacterium
AGGCGTACGGGTGGGAGACGTACTTCATCGTCAGCGCCCTCGCCGCGATCCCGGGGCTGCTGCTCCTGCTGCGGTACGATCGGTGGCAGGCCCCGGCGACGTGAGCTGGTCGCTCCTTGCTACAATAGCTTGATGCTCCCACGCGAAAACATCCTCGTCGTCGACCTGACCTCCGGGCGGACGCGGCGGGAGGAGATACCGCCGGAGCTGCTCCACGCGTACCTGGGCGGCAGGGGGCTCGGCGTTCGCCTCCTTCGCGGGCGGCACACGTTGCCGCCGTACGACCCGGCGATGCCCCTGATCTTCGCCACCGGCCCCCTGTGCGGGACGGCCGCGCCGACCTCCGCGCGCCTATCCGTGGTGTCCCGCTCCCCGCTCACCGGCACGGTGTACGACTGCTCGGCGGGCGGCCGTTTCGCGTGGCGCCTGCGCGCATCGGGGCTCCTCGCCGTCCTCGTCGAAGGGAGGAGCCCGCGTCCCGTCGCCCTCGCGATCACCTCCGCCGGGGAGGAGATCGTCCCCGCGGACGCGCTGTGGGGGATGGAGATCGGCGACACGGTCCGCGCCCTCTCCTCCCGCGGCAGCGTCGCGGCGATCGGCCCCGCCGGGGAGAACGGGGTGCTCTTCGCCAACGTCATGATGGGCGAGGGGAACGCGGTCGGACGCGGCGGCCTGGGCGCGGTGATGGGATCGAAGAACCTGAAGGCGGTGGCGGTGGACGGCGACCGGCGGACGCCCGTGGCCGACCGGGACCGGCTCGACCGGGCGCGCGCCGACGCGATGCGCCTGTTCCGCGCCTCCCCGGTGATCTTCGGGGAGCTCGGGATCGCGGCGTTCGGGACCCCCGCGCTGGTCGACCTCATGCGGCAGCGGCGAATGGCGCCGACGGAGAATTTCCGCCGGACCGTCTTCGAGGAATCCTCCGCGTACTCCGGCCCGGCGATCCGGGCGGCGTACGGCGCGAGGAAGGACGGCTGCTTCGGGTGCCCGATCCAGTGCAAGAAGAGCGGAACGGACGGCCGCCACCTGCCGGAGTACGAGACGGTCTCCCACTTCGGCGCCCTGAACGGCATCTCCGACATCCACGCCATCGTCCGGTCGAACGACGTCTGCAATGCGACGGGGATGGACACGATCTCCGCCGCGGCGACCCTGTCCGCCTGGGGGGAGGCGCGGGGGCGGTTCCCGTCTCCGGACGAAGTCGTCCCGCTCCTGCGCGACATCGCGGCGCGGCGCGGGGAGGGGGGGCTCCTCGCGGAAGGGTCCCGGCGCGTCGCGGAGGCGCTCGGGCGCCCCGGGCTCTCGATGACCGTCAAGTCGCTGGAGCTTCCCGCCTACGACCCCCGGGGGGCGTACGGGATGGCGCTGGCGTACTGCACCAGCAACCGGGGAGGGTGCCACCTGCGCGCGTACCCGATCTCGCACGAGATCCTCCGCAAACCGGTCGCCTCGGACCGGTTCTCGTTCTCGGGGAAGGCGCGGATGATCAAGATCGCCGAGGACGTGAACGCCGCGATCGACTCGCTGGTCGCGTGCAAGTTCGCCTTCTTCGGCGCGTCGCTCGAGGAGTACGCCGAGCTGCTGTCCGGAGCGACCGGCGGGCATCACACTCCGCAGGACCTGAAGGCGATCGGGGAGCGGGTGTGCCTCACCGAACGGTTCTACAACGCGGAGAACGGGTTCGCGCGGGCCGACGACGGCCTGCCGGAGCGGTTCTTCACGGAGCCGGGATCCTCGGGAGAGGGGATCGAGGTGCCGCCGATCGACCGCGCCCGCTTCGAGGAGGAGTTGACGAAATATTACCGGATCCGGGGGCTCGCGGACGACGGATCGTTCCCGGACCCCGCGTTCCTTTCGGGGCAGCCGTGAGGGACCTGATCGAAAAGTACGCCGGGAAACTGGCGCGGGACCGCTCGGCCGCGCCCGGACGGATCGGCTTCGCCGCGAACGACGACGCGATGGTCGAGGGGGGGGCGTCCGACCTTTCGCGCCTTTCGTCCGACGTGCTGTCGCGCCTGTCCTGCCTCGGGATGCTCGCCGCCGTCCCGTCCCTCCCGTTCCCCGAGTACCTGGTCCGCCGCGCGGCGGCGGACGTCGCCGCCCTCGTGCCGCTCGACACCGAGACGCGCACCTTCCTCCACGACATCCCGTTCGTGCGGAAGGAGGAGCTCCGGGCCGATCCGGCCGGGCGGATCGCGTCGCTCCTTTCCGCGCGGAAAGGCGTCGTGGCGGAAGGGATCGGGATCGTCGCCGCCGGCCCGGTGACGCTGGAGCAGGCGTACATCCACTACTCCTCCGTCTTCCACGCCTGCTACGTGAAATACCTGCTCGACGCGCTGCGGGACGGGTTCCGCCTCCCCGGCGAGGCGGAGGCGTTCCGCGCGTTCCGGGAGGAGCGCCTCCCCGCGCCGTCCGCGGAGGGACTCGCCTTCCGTCCCGGTCCGCTCGGGGCGCCCGAGGAGGTCCTCGCGGAGATCCGGGACGTCGGGCGGTACACGGTGGAGCGGGGGCTGGTCGACTCCTTCTTCGGGAACATCTCGTACCGCGTCGGGGACACGATCTACATCTCCCAGACCGCCGCCTCCCTGGACGAGCTGTCCGGATGCGTCGACCCGGTGCCGATGGACAACCGGTCCACGGCCGGGATCACGGCGTCGAGCGAGCTGCTCGCCCACCGGAGGATCTACGAGGCGACCGGTGCGACCGCCGTCCTCCACGGCCACCCGAAATTCGCCGTCGCGATGAGCATGCTGTGCGACGAGGCCGGCTGCCCCGTAAAGGATTGCTGGAAGGATTGTCTCCGCGTGCGGATGCTGGGGGACACGCCGGTGGTCGCGGGGGAGATCGGCGCCGGGGGGCTCGCCGTCCGCGTCCCGCCCGTCATCGGGGCGCCCGGAAAGGCGATCGTCTACGGCCACGGGGTGTTCGCCGTGGGACGCGACGGGTTCGAGGAGGCGTTCCGCTCGATGGTGGCGGTGGAGAACCGTTGCCGGGAGGAGTATTTCCGCCGCCTCGACGCGCGCCGCGGCCCCGGTCAGTCGAAGTCCGAGTAGATCTCCCCGAAGTTCAGCCCCGCGTACTGCGTTTTCTGCTCCTGTTCCCGGATCTTGACCTTCGCGTACTGCAGGTCCTGGCTGGTGCTCCCGTTGCGGATCCCCGCGTACGCCTCCACGAACGCCGCGAGGTTGTCGGCCCGCTTCACGAGCTCGCCGTCCTTGGGGTTGTTGGAGTCGTCGTTGTACCGTTCGTGCAGCTCCGCCGCGGGCACGGTCACGACCTTCCCGTCCACGGTCGCGAAGTTCTCGAACTCGTGCTCCGCGAACATCTCGAAGTCGGCGTGCCACCCTTCCGGCAGCAGCCCGTACACCTCCTTGTCCAGCATCTCCTTCTCGTACCCCTTGATCAGGTCGCTCAATCCCTCCACCGACCGTTTCACCGGGGAGATGATGTCGCGCGTGAGGACCTCCGGAAGGTCGTGGAACAGGCCGGTGAGGAAGTTGTTCACGCACCGGCGCGGGCACGCGCGGATCTCGAGCGAAAAGAGGTAGGAGAGGATCCCGACGTAGAGGGAGTGGCCGAGCACCGAGGTCTTCGGGATGCGGTGAAGGTGCGCCCACCGGGTCTGGAACCGGAGCTGCCCGCACAGGTCGATGAAGTTCCGGAACCGGCGCTCCCCGTCCAGCAGCGCCATCCCCTTCAGGTCCCCGAACCGCGCGATCTTCGCCTCGAGGTCGCCCCGGATGTCGTCGATCTCGTACCCGCCGGGATTGGCGCGCGCGACGATCTGGAATTCCCAGCGCGTCGCGTAGAAGTGCGCGGCGTTCAGGATCCGCCGCTCGATGCCGTCCTCCGGCTCGAGGAAGTGGTCCTGGTACCTCCGGCAGAACGCCTTCCCCAGCGGGGAGATGACCTGGCGCAGCTCGCCGTACACCCAGTCGTTCAACTGCTTGTATTTCCGGGTGTCGGCCTTGATCTTGTAGAATATCTGGGGTTTGAGGTCGGTGATGACGATCCGCTGCAGCAGCTCGAAGATCCCCGCCTCGACCATCCGCTGCCACTGCACCGGCGTTCCCGCCTCCTCCTCCACCCGGGCGAGGAAGTGGGCGACGATCATCTTGTGGGCCTGCTTGTCCAGCTCGATCAGCTCGACCGGGCGGATCTTGTCGTTCCACCGCTGCATGTACGCGGCGTCGAACAGCTTGAGGAGCAGCGCCTTCCGGATCATCGGACCGTCCCTTCGCCGCGGGGCACCTACTCCCTCGGGACCAGGTTGATCTCGATCCGCCGGTTCTTCGCCCGCCCCTCCGGCGCGGCGTTGTCCCCGACCGGCTTGTACTCCCCGTAGCCGACCGCGGAGAGCTGCGCCGGATCGATCCCCTGCTGCTGCAGGAACCGGGTCACGTTGATCGCCCGCGCGGCGGACAGCTCCCAGTTCGTCGGGTATTTCTTCGCCAGCGCCCCGAGGATCTGCACGTTGTCGGTGTGCCCCTCGATCCGGATCGACTTGTCCTTCACCTCCTTGAGGATCGATATGACCTTGTCCAGGATCGCGAGCCCGCCCTCCTTCACCTCGGCCTTCCCGGAATCGAACAGGATCGAGTCCACCATGTTGACCGTGAGCTTTCCCTTGAGCTCCGAGATCGTCACCTGACCCGCGGAGATCTCCTTCTTCATCTTCTCCATCAGGCTCTCGTAGGTGGAGCTGGTCTTCCGGACCTCCTCCTCCTTGGCCACCCGCAGCCCCTCGGCCTCGCGCTCGAGGTCGGCGACCCGTTTCGTCTTCTCGTCCAGCGCCTTCTGAAGGCCGGCGTTCTCCCGCTTCAGCTTCCCGTTCTCCGTCTCGAGGTCGGCCACCTTGCGGCGCAGCTCGAAGATGTTCTGGGAGAGGGTGTCGGACTTCGCCTGCAGCACCTTCTCGAGCTCCTCCTTGTCGGCGGAGAGCTTGTCCCGCTGCCCGGTGACGTACGCCAGGTCGGTCGTCAGCTTGTCGCGCTGGAGCGTCATCCCGGCGAGGTCGGAGATCAGCCGCTCGTTGCGGGTCTTCAGGGCGGAGTTCTCCGCGGAAAGGTCGTCGTGCCTCTTCTGGAGCGCGGAGAGCTGCTTCGCCAGCGTGTCGGCCTCGTCGACCTTCTTCTGGTAGGTGCCCTGCATGACCGAGCACGCGGACATGCCGATCGCCAGCGCGGCGACCAGCGCCGCAAGGACCGCCTTCTTCACCATGGGTTTCCTCCCGTGTCCGTTCTCGGTTCCTTACGGCTTCGCCGCGACGTTCCCGAGGAAATCCTGAAGCACCCGGATCATCTTGCTCTTCACGCCGGGCCTGCCCCCTTCCGGCGGCTTCTCGTATTCGATGAGGAAGGCGTCGTGCCCGTGGATCGTGGACAGCTCGAGGCACGCCACCGCCAGCCCGTTCTGCATCAGCGCGTTGCGGATCTCCTGGGACTGGTACGTCGGGTAGAGCCAGTCCGTGTCGAACGACACGATCAGGAACTTCGCCTTCACCCCGGCGAACGACTTCGACAGGTACCCGGACGGCTCGGAGATGTCGAAGATGTCGATCGCCTTGGTGATCGACAGGTACGAGTTGGCGTCGAACTTCCGGTCGAAGACGAAGATGTCCCCCTGGTGCTTCAGGTACCCCTCCACCTGGAACTCGACGGCGGAGTGGTGCCCGATCGTCCCCTCCCCCGGCCGCTTCGCGGCGCCCTTGGCCGCCAGCTGCTTCATCCTCCCGAACTTCTCGTGCATCTTCTTGTCCGACAGGTAGGTGATGAATCCCACCATCCGGGCGACGGAGAGGCCTCCCTCCGGGACCGTTCCCCAGGCGTAGTAGTCGCCCCCGTGGAAATTCGGATCCGCCAGGATCGCCGCCCGCCCCACGTGGTTGAACGCGATCTGCTGGGGCGAGTGGCGCGCGGTCGTCGCGATCGGGATGGAGGACGCCACCCGCTCGGGGTAGTCCACCGCCCACTGGAGCGCCTGCATCCCCCCCATCGAGCCGCCGATCACGGAGAGCAGCTTCTGGATCCCGAGGTGGTCGATCAGGTACCGCTGCGCGCGGACCATGTCGCCGACGGTCACCACCGGAAACGAGAGGCCGTACGGCTTCCCGGTCTTCGGATCGACCGATCCGGGGCCCGTGCTGCCGTAGCAGCTGCCGATCACGTTCGAGCAGATGACGAAATATTTCTCCGTGTCGAGCGCGCGCCCCGGCCCGATGAGGAAGTCCCACCACCCCGGCTTGTCCTTCGAGGGGTCCTGCCCCGGAAGGTAGCCCGCCGCGTGGGCGCTCCCGGAGAAGGCGTGCAGCACCAGGATCGCGTTGCTCTTTTCGCGATTGGGCTTTCCGTACGTCTCGTAGGCGATCGTGATGGGGCCGAGCTTCCCCCCCCCGTCGAGGGGCATCTCGTGCGGCGGCTCGGCGAAGGTGTACCGTTTCGTCTCCACGAAACCGACCGAACCTTGCGGCAGGTGCGTTTTCATTGGGGTAATAATACCAGAGAACGCACGGAACGGATCCGCCGGGAGTTCACCGGGAACCGCGCAGGCCTCCGCCCCGCGCGCGGGGCGCGCTTCGGACGTTCCCTGCCCGCCCGGACGGCTCAGCGCCTGCCGGTTCCGGTCTTGCGGAATCGCTGGAACGTGCTGTCGACGGACCGCTTGAGGTCGTCCAGGGCGTCATCCGCCCCTTTCTTCAGCCGGCCCCAGCTCGTCTCCCCCGCCGCCCGGACGACCTTGATCCTCTCCCTCGCCGCATCGGCTTTCGACTGCAGCACCGCGACCTGCCGGGAGATGATGTCCCGCACGTCCGCCGTGGCCCCGTCGGCCTTCCTCTTCAAGGATTCGATGTCTTCTCCCAGATGTTCGAGCCGGGTCTCCACTTTCCTCAGATAGGCGTTCCGTATCATCGCCGCACTCCTTTTCCCTCGAATCACCCTCAGGTATAGATGCGCGTTCCAGGAGGGTGGGATTCGGGAAGTCGAGATCACAGTTCGGCAAACGGAAGGGCGACGGCGTCCGGCGCCAACGAAATCGCCACATCGCCCGGGTGGACCACGAAACCTTTCTCCGTCTGCCCGTAGAGGTCTTTCCGGAATGAAACGATGTTTCTCGCCATGGCGCGATCGGGAGTCGCCGACATCCTGATCTCGATCGGGATCAGCTTGCCCTCGGTTTCCACGATCAGATCCACCTCGACGCCGGCGGACGTTCTCCAGAAATGGAGTTGCGCCCGCTCTCCCCTCCCGGACAGCCGCCTCACGACTTCGCCGACGACGGCCGTCTCGAAGATGGCGCCGCCCATCGGGCCGGACATGGCGTGCTCCGCGTCCTTCAATCCCGCCAGGTAACACAAGGTGCCCACATCCGCGAAGTAGACCTTGGGCGTCCTGACAAGGCGCTTTTCCACGTCGCGGTATAACGGGCGGAGAATGAAGATCTGGCCGGTGGCCTCGAGCACGGAGATCCATGCCTTGACCGTGTTGACAGCGAGGCCCAGGTCCCGGGCGAGGTCGGTGACATTCAGCAGTTGAGCGCTTCGCGCCGCCAGGGCCCGGAGAAATGTGTGGAACTGCGCGAGGTCCCCGATCTGACGATAGGAACGGAGATCCCGTTCGAGGTAACTCTGGATGTAGCCTGCGTGCCAGCGGCCGATATCCCGCTTCGGATTCGCCGCGATTTCCGGATAGCCTCCCTTGAGGAAACTCTCCCACAGATCGCGGAACATGAATTGGTGGCTCTCCGACCGGGCTCCGGGCTCCCAGGGAAAGTTGGCGTGCGGGGTCTTCGCGATCTCCCGGTAGGAAAGCGGCAACAGCTTCAGCACGGCGGCCCTGCCCGCGAGGGATCCCGGGGGGGGTTCCGGTACGGGCGGGCTCCGGTAGCCGGTCAACAGGTACTGACCGGTCTTGCCCCTGCACTTGTCGATCCGTTCCTTGATGTACGGCATCAGGCCGGGAACGTACCGGACCTCGTCCAGGATCACCGGCGGCGGATTCCATTCGAGGAACGTCCGCGGATCTTCCGCGGCCGCGGCACGAACGTCCGGGGGCTCCAGGGAGACGTACCGGTGGGTCTCCCGGAAAAGGTGCCGCAGGATCGTCGTTTTCCCCGACCGCCTCGGGCCGGTAAGGATGACGGCGGGAAAGTCCCTTGCCGCCTTGCGGACGACGGGCTCAAGGGATCGGTCTATGTACGTCATGACGCCCCCTGGAATCTCATAGCTTGTAATTATGCATCACAAATGCACAATTACAGCCAAAATAATCCTTCACTATCCATCAGGAAACGGCATAATCAATCCTTGTTTCATCTCTATTTGGGACCGGTTTCTTTTAACGAAATGCAGACCGATCCGAAAGGGGATCCGCGAGTCCTGGACCAGGCCTGTGCCCCTATGCCGGAAGCCCTCTCCCCAGACGTGATCGTCTTCCTCTGCACCAACTGCATTCCGCGGGGAATGAATTTGCCTCGTCAATGGAATCGGGACGGCTCCCGGATCCTCGTGCGGGAAGTCCCCTGCAGCGGCAAAACGGACGGGCAGTACCTGCTGCACGCGATGGAGGGCGGCGCCTCCGGCCTTTTCGTTGTGGCGTGCCCGATAGGCGACTGCCGCCTGTCGCAGGGGAATTTCCGGGCGGAGGTCCGCATCCGCACGGTCCGGCGTCTGCTGGAGGAAATCGGGCTTCCCGCGGAACGAGCCCAGCTGGCGCACTTCTCTCCGGCCGATCCGCCCCGGCAACTGGAACAGCTCGTCCGAAGCAAGGTCGAGCGCATCTGTGCCCTGGGGGAAAACCCACTTCGCGCGGCAAGGTAGAAAACGATGAACCGACAGCCGACCGGCCTTCAGGAACGAATCGCATCCGGGAAAACGATCCTCCTGGCGGAAGTCCATCCTCCGCAGGGCGGAGATCCGGCGCCGTTGCGGGCGGCTGCCCGCCGGTACGCCGGGAAGGTCCACGCCGTGGGCGTCAGCGACAACAGGGACCGGGTCGCGATGTCGGCCCTGGCGGCGGCTTCCGTGTTTTTGGCCGAAGGACTGGAGCCGATTCTTCACGTGACCACGCGGGATCGGAACCGGATCGCCCTCGTATCCGAGGCGCTGGGCGCGCAGGCACTGGGGATCCGCAACTTGCTGTGCACCAGCGGCAACCACCAGACGCTCGGCACCTTCCGTGCCGCCCGGAACGTTTACGACATCGACGCCGTGCAGCTGCTGCAGGCCTACGCACACCTGGAGAACGACGGGGGACTTCTGGGCGAGCGCGGGCTTTCGGGGGCCGGGCCGTTCTGCCTGGGCGCCGTGGCGTCCCCGGATGCCGATCCGCCCGGCATGCAGCTGCTGCGGCTTGCGAAGAAGACGCGGGCCGGGGCGAAATTCCTGGTCACCCAGCCGGTCTACGACCTGGAACGATTCGAAGCGTGGTGGAAAGAGGTCACCTCGCTCGGCCTGCACGAACAGGTGGCCATCCTGGCGGGCATCCATCCGCTCTCCGACACGCACTTCGGGCAGGCGGGGTCCCGTCCGCACCAGGGAATCCCCGATTCGCAGGCGGCCCGGCTGGCCTCCTTGAGCGATCCGGGCGCCTGGCGCGACGCCGCCATCCAGATCGCGCTGGAAACCGTCCGCCGGCTCTCGAATCTCCAGGGGATTCGCGGATTCTGCATCTCCGCCAACGGAGACCAGGAGGCCGCTCTCCAGATCATCGATGAATCCGGGTTGGCGAGCGGCTGATCATGCCGGCCAAGTACGCCATCCACCATAAGACGGCGAAGCCTCGTTTCCGGCCCATCGGGAAGCTGGGGATCGTCGATTGGCGGGAAGACTGCTCGAGTTGCCACAACTGCGTGAAACGGGACTGCGTGTACCGCTTGTACCGCGACGAGGCCGACACCCTGCGCGACGAGGCCGGCTACCTGGACTACATCTACCAGTGCAAGGGATGCCTGAACTGCGTCCAGAACTGCACGAAGAACATCCTGACCCGCGTGATCAACCCCGAGTTCCTCCGGCTGGGCGACGGCTACTACACCCCGGACCTCATCCTGTCCACGTGGTACCAGGCGGAGACGGGGAAGATCCCGGTGTCGGGAGCGGGCTACGGAGGCCCCTTCAGCGGCCCCGGTTTCGATTCGATGTGGACCGACATGTCCGAGATCGTGCGTCCCACGCGCGACGGGATCCACGGCCGGGAGTACATCAGCACCGGCGTGGACATCGGCCGCAAGCTTCCTCACCTTGCCTTCGATGACGGGCGACTGAAGGTCGATCCTCCGCCGCTTGCGGAAACGCCCCTGCCCGTCCTCTTCGACCGGATTCCCCGGCACTGGAACCGCGGGGCGGTGACGGCCCTGATCGCGTCGGCCGCCGCGGAGATCGGCACGCTGGCCGTCCTCGACGAGGCGGACCACCGGGAGAACGAGGCCGCCGCACGCGGCCGGGCGATCCCGTTCCTTACGGCTCCGCATCCGGAAACGGCGCAACCGGGGGGGGCGGCGACGCTGGTGATGATCCCGGACGGCCCCGACGTGCTGGAAGCGCAGGCGGCGCTGAAAGCGGATCATCCGGGAAGGATCGTGGCCATCCGCATTCCGGCGGATCCGGCCGCCGCCGGCCGCGTTGCGACGTTGGCCCGGGATGGAGCGGATGCGATCTTCATGGCGTTCGACCGCCACGGGAGGGAGAACGGTTCGGCCCACCCCCGCCACATGCGCGACGTGTTGCGGGATGCGCACACCACGCTGGTCCGGCAGGGGATCCGGGACGAGGTCACGCTGATCGCCTCGGGCGGGATCGCCGCCGCGGAGCACGTGGCCAAGGCGATCATCTGCGGAGCCGACCTGGTGGCGATCGACGTCCCCCTGATCCTGGCCCTGGAATGCCGGCTCTGCGGGGAGTGCGAACGCGGGCAGGCGTGCCCGATCGCCCTGGAGGAGATCGACGCCGAATTCGGCGTCCGCCGCATCGTGAACCTGATGGCGGCCTGGCACTCGCAGCTCCTCGAAATGCTGGGCGCGATGGGGATCCGCGAAGTCCGCCGCCTGCGCGGCGAGACCGGCCGCTGCATGTTTTTCGAAGACCTCGAGCGCGACACCTTCGGCCGGTGGTTCGGTAAGAGGAAGGCGGACGCATGAGCACCGTTTCTTCCCTGCCCGAATCCGTTGAGGTGAGCCGCGAGGTCCGGCCGGCGCCGCCCCGCTACCGCAACGAGATCGGCAAGTTCGCCATTCACCGCTCGTCCCTTTGCGCGGCCTGCGGCCGGTGCGTGGAGACCTGCCGGCACGGCGTCCACGTCCGTCCCGAAGGATATCTCCACGTCATGCGGCCGTTCGATTACCGGTGCATCGGCCCGGGCTGCGGGGAAACGGAATCGTACTGCATCGACGCCTGCGCCCACGGGGCGTTGAAGCTGTCCGCCAACCCGGTTTCGGAGACGATGGGCGACCGCCGCTGGACGCCGGACCTTCTCCTGAGCACCTGGGCGATGGCCGAAACCGGCCTCCCGCCCGGGAACCACCTGGAGAGCGAGGTGGGGGCCTCCGGAGGGGGGTTCGACCGCCTGCGCTTCCGCTTCCCGGACTCGCCTCCCCCAGGCCTTCGGCGGGAAGACATCTCTACGAAACTGGAGCTCAACCGCCGCGGCGATTCCCGGCCCAGGATCGCGATCGACGTCCCCTGGTACGGCGGCGGCATGTCCTTCGGCTCGACCAACATCCGCGCCCTCCTGGGCAAGGCGCGGGTGGCGAAAGCGTTCCACGGGTTCACCTGCACGGGCGAAGGCGGGTATCCCCAGCGCTTCATCCCCTACAAGGACCACGTGATCACCCAGGTGGCCACCGGGCTGTTCGGTGTCCGCGAGGAGACGATCCAGCGGGCGCCGATCGTGGAATTCAAGTACGCGCAGGGGGCCAAGCCGGGGCTGGGAGGACACCTGCTGGGCGACAAGAACACCCCCAGCGTCGCGGCCATGCGGGAAACCGTCCAGGGCGTCTCCCTGTTCTCCCCGTTCCCGTTCCACAGCGTCTATTCGGTGGAAGACCACAGGAAGCACCTCGACTGGATCGCGCACGTAAACCCCAGGGCGCTGCTTTCGGCCAAGGTGTCGACCCCCGCCGACGTGGACATGGTGGCCGTCGGGATCTACTACGCCGGGGGCCACATCGTGCACCTGGACGGGAGCTACGGCGGCACGGGCGCCGCTCCCAACGTCGCCAAGAAGAACATCGCCATGCCGATCGAGTACGCGATCGGGCGGGTGCACGAATTCCTGGCGGCCGAGGGGATCCGCGACCAGGTCACGGTGATCGCCAGCGGCGGCATCCGGACTCCCGCCGACGTCGCCAAGGCGATCGCCATGGGCGCCGACGGATGCGTGATCGGCACGGCGGAACTGGTGGCCCTGGGATGCATCCGCTGCACCGCCTGCGAGAGCGGACGCGGATGCGCGCGGGGGATCGCGACGACCGACGACGAGCTGCTGGAAATGGTGGACATCGAGTGGTGCACGCAGCGGCTGGTGAACCTGTACGCCGCGTGGCAGCGGATGCTGGTGGACCTGCTGTTCCGGCTGGGGCTCGATTCCGTGAGCGCCCTGCGGGGGCGCACCGACCTGCTGACCCACCTGGATTACGAACATGAAGCGTGAAGGGAACGGCGGGGCCGACATGCGGCGGGTGCAGGCCCTGCTCCGATCCCGCGCGCACCTGCGGCCGACGCAACCCTGGGTACCCCGGCCGCCGGAAGCGGAGGGAGGGTGCGGCGTCACCGGGTTCGCCTGCACGATCCCCGTGGGCGGGAAGCACATCTACGAACCTTCCATGCAGATGCGCAACCGCGGCAACGGCAAGGGAGGCGGGATCGCCGCCTGCGGGCTCGTGCCCGAAGAGCTGGGCGTGTCGCGCCGGGTGCTGGATGAAAACTACATCCTCCAGGTCGCCCTGCTGGACCCCTCCGCCCGGGACGAGGTGGAAAAATCGTTCGTCGCCCCCTTCTTCGACATCGACCACGGGGGCCTGATCCCCACCGTGGACGATTTCCGCGACGTGCCGCTGCTGGAAGTCCGGCCCCCGGACGTGGCCCGCTACTTCGTCCGGGTCAAGCCCGACGTGCTCTCCCGGTTCGCCGGGGAGAGGAAACTGGATTCGGCGGATCTCACCGAGCGGGAAGTGGAGGACGAGTTCGTCTTCCAGAACTCGATCGCGCTGAACAACCGGTTCTACGCCTCGCTGGGCGACAAGCGGGCCTTCGTGATGTCCCACGCGCGGAACCTCATCATCCTCAAGATCGTGGGCTACGCCGAGGCCGCCGTGCAGTACTACCGCATGCCCGACACGCACGCCCACGTCTGGATCGCCCACCAGCGGTTCCCGACGAAAGGCCGCGTGTGGCACCCGGGCGGAGCGCACCCGTTCATCGGCCTGAACGAGGCCCTGGTGCACAACGGCGACTTCGCCAATTACCACTCGGTGTGCGAGTATCTGGCCGGGCGCGGCATCTTCCCGCAGTTCCTCACCGACACGGAGGTGTCCGTCCTCCTGTTCGATCTCTGGAACCGGGTCTACCGCTACCCGATGGAGTACATCATCGAGGCGCTGGCGCCGACGACGGAGCTGGACTTCGACCGCCTTCCGTCGGAGAAGCAGCGGATCTACCGGCAGATCCAGGCGGCGCACATCCACGCCTCGCCCGACGGCCCCTGGTTCTTCATCATCGCCCGCACCCTGGCCGCCACGGGGGAGTTCCAGCTGATGGGGATCACCGACACCGCCATGCTGCGGCCTCAGGTGTTCGCCCTGCAGGAAGGCGAGGAGTCCATAGGGCTCATCTGCTCGGAGAAGCAGGCCATCGACGCGACCCTGGCCAGCCTGGCCGGCGAGGACCCTCGGTTCACCCCGGTCGCCGACATGTACTGGAACGCCCGCGGCGGAAGCCACACCGACGGGGGGGCCTTCCTGCTGACGGTCTCCCCGGCGGGGGATCGCTACCGCATGCGCGTCACGAACAAGTTCGGCACGGAAGTCTCCACGGTGTCCGACCAGGTCCACTGCGACCTATCCGTTCCTCCGGCTGCCACGTCGTGCACGGACGAGGACGCGGCGGCCATCGAGCGGTGCGCGGGCGACGGCGATTCCGAGGCGCTCTACGCCCACCTTCTCGGCCGGCTCCCCTCGATGGACTTCGACTCCTTCCGCCGGTTCGTCGACCGCTGGGCCGGACGGACGGCCTCCGATGCGCCGGGCCTGGGCATCGAGGCCCTGACGAAATGCATGGACCGCCGCTATCTCACCGGGGAGAAGAAACGAAGCTCCCTGCTGACCATCCTCCGCGGCGGACTGGAACGGATCTTCGAACGGCAACCCCTGTGCGACGACGCGCGGGCGGGCACCCACGTGCGCGTCACCCGGGAAACCCGGGACCGCCTGCGCGGTCCGCGTCCCGGCGAGACGACGCTTCTGATCGACGCCCGCGGTTTCCCGCCCGAAGGCGAGGAGTGCGACGCGGCGTTGGCGATCCGGGCCTACCGTCTCGGATGGCGTCGCCTGGTCCACTACAACACGCGGGGAACCCGGTTCCACGGCGTAGGCCTGGGCCCCGGCACCGCGGGACTGCGGATCGACTGCTACGACAACCCGGGAGACTATCTCGGCTCCGGGATGGACGGCCTGGGGATCTACGTCCACGGCAACGCCCAGGACCAGCTATGCCAGATCAGCAAGCAGGGGAAGCTGGTCGTCTACGGGGATGTGGGGCAGACCTTCCTCTACGGAGCCAAGGGCGGCGAGGCGTACGTGATGGGGAACGCGGCCGGCCGGCCGATGATCAACGCCGTCGGCGGGCCGCGGGTGGTGATCAACGGCACCGCCCTGGACTACCTGGCCGAGTCGTTCATGGCCGGCGACCCCCACAACGGCGGCGGCTTCGCCGTCGTCAACGGCCTGCAGTACGACCCGAACGGCCGGCTGCGCCCGCTGGACCTCCCGTACCCCGGCGGCAACCTGCTTTCCCTGGCCTCCGGCGGGGCGGTCTACATCCGCGACCCCCGGCGCACGCTGGTCGAGGAGCAGCTCAACGGCGGCGTGTACCGGCCCCTGTCCGCCGCCGACTGGAGGCTTATCCTGCCGTACCTGGAAGAGAACGAGCGGCTGTTCGACATCCGGATCGACCGCGACCTGCTGACCGTCGACGGGATCCTGAAGTCGCCGCAGGCGGTCTACCGCAAGGTGGTGCCCCGCAACGACGCCGAAGCCGAGGCGGACCTGGAGGGACTTGGCGGATGACCCAACCGATGCCATGGAACGGGGGCGACCTCCAGGAGGAAGTCCGGCGTCGCAGCGGCACCCCGGTGGCCGCGTGTTACCAGTGCCACAAGTGCAGCACGGGATGCCCCGTCGGCCCCGAGATGGATTTCCTCCCCAGCCAGGTCATGAGGCTGGTGCACCTGGGCGCGGAAGAGGAGGTGCTCGCTTCCCGCTCGATCTGGCTGTGCGCGTCGTGCGAGACGTGCACCACGCGCTGCCCCATGGCGATCGACATCGCCGGCGTGATGGACGCCCTGCGGATCCTGGCCGTCGAGCGGAGGATCGACCTGCCGGACGCGCGGGGGAAACAGTTCCACCGCAGCTTCCTGGGCAGCGTCCGGCGCCACGGCCGCGTGTACGAGATGGGCATGATGACCGCCTACAAGGTGCGGATCGGCGACCTGTGCACCGACATGGACAAGGTCCCGCGGTTGCTGGCCGAGGGGAAACTCTCGCTGCTGCCCCACCGCAGCGGCGGCATCCGGCAGGTTCGAGAGATCTTCCGCCGGGCGGAGGAAAAGGACGGGACACCTTGAAGTACGCGTTCTTTCCCGGCTGCAGCCTCGAGTCCACGGCGCGCCCGTTCGACCTCTCCACCCGGGCGGTGTGCCGCGCGCTGGGGATCGCGCTGGAGGAGATCCCGGATTGGGCCTGCTGCGGCTCGACGCCCGCGCACGCCAGCAGCGATTCCCTCGCCGTCGCCCTGCCGGCGTTCAACCTCCGGAAGGCGCAGGACGCGGGGCTGCCGGTGATGGTCGCCTGCGCGTCCTGCTACGCCCGGCTGCGGACCGCAAACCACCGGATCGGCCGCGAGCCGGAAGACCGCCGCCGCGCCGAGCGGGTCACGGGCCGCCCCTACGACGGCGGGGTCGAGGTGCGGCACGTGCTGGACGTGCTCGTGAACCGGCTGGGAGCGGACCGGATCCGCTCGAAGGTGGTCCGGCCGCTGGCCGGGTGGAAGGTGGCCTGCTACTACGGGTGCCTGTTGACCCGCCCGCCGGAGGTCGTCGCCTTCGACGATCCGGAACACCCTGCCTGCATTGACGTTCTGGCGGAGGCCGCGGGGGCGGAGACCGTGGATTGGCCGTTCCGGACGGAGTGCTGCGGGGCCAGCCTGTCCATGACGCACCCCGAGGTCGTGGGCCGCCTGGTCCACAGGCTCCTGGGGATGGCGCAGGAAGCCGGGGCGAACCTCGTGGCGGTCGCCTGTCCCCTGTGCCAGGTCAACCTCGACCTGCGCCAGGCCGAAGCGGCGAAGGCCCACGGCCCGCTGCGGCCCATGCCGGTCCTGTACATCACGCAACTGCTGGGCCTCGCGCTGGGACTTTCCCCGGAGGCCCTGGGAATCGATCCCAGGACGGTCGGCCCCGGCATGCCGCCGCCCGACCTCGCCGCCGGGGCGATCGGCGCCGGGGGAGGGAACCGATGACGCTTCCGGATACGAAATCTCCGACCGCGGCCGGAAGCGGCGGCAACGCCCCCTGCGGGGCGGTGCTGGTGTGCGGAGGAGGCGTCGCCGGAATCCAGGCCTCGCTGGATCTCTCGGCGGCGGGATTCCGGGTCTACCTGGTGGAAGAGAGCCCGACGATCGGCGGCGGCATGGCGCGACTCGACAAGACCTTCCCGACCGGGGACTGCGCCACGTGCATCATCTCGCCCAAGCTGGTGGAGTGCATGCGGGACTACAACGTCGAAGTGATGACGATGGCCGACGTGGCCTCGCTTGAGGGGGAGCCGGGACGGTTCACCGCGGAGGTGCGGAAGCGGCCGCGGGGGGTGATCCCCTCCCGGTGCACCGGCTGCGGAGATTGCTGGGAGGCTTGCCCGGTTCGGAACGTGGCCCAGCCGACGCCCGCCTTCCGACCCTCCGAGCGGTTGGCCGCCGATGATGCGGCCTGGATCGACGGCATCCTCGACCGGTACCGGGGGGATCCGGGGCCGCTGATCCCTATCCTGCAGGACGTAAGCGACGACCGGCGGTATCTGCCCCGCCCCGTGCTGGAACACGTGTCGGAACGCCTCGGGATCCCGATGGTCGAGATTCTCCGGGTGGCCAGTTTCTACAACGCCTTCAGCCTGGAGCCGGTCGGGCGGCACGTCGTGGAGGTCTGCCTCGGAACCGCGTGCTTCGTGCGCGGGTCGGGGCTGCTCATGGAACGCCTGGAGGGGGAGATCGGCGTCCGGATGGGAGGCACCGATCCGCAAGGACGCTTCACGCTCCGCTCGGTCCGCTGCATCGGCTGCTGCGCGCTGGCCCCGGCCATGCGCATCGGCGGCATCACCTTCGGGAAGGTCCGGCTCGACGGGGTCGCGGAGATCCTGGAGCGGTTCCAATGACCGAACTCCTCCGCACGCAGGCCGACCTCGATCGCGCCGCCGCGCTGGGCCGGGAAACCCTCTACCCCGCGCGGCTGAAGGTCCTGGTCGGATCGGCCAGCTGCGGGCTGGCGGCCGGCGCGCAGGCGGTGGAAGAGGCCGCGCTCGAAACGGTTACGCGGCTGGGGCTGGACGCGGTCGTCGCGCGGACGGGGTGCATCGGGTTCTGCCAGCGCGAGCCTCTGGTCGACCTGCTGCTCCCCGACGGTCCGAGGATCACGTACGCCAACGTGACGGCGAAGTCGATCCGCAATCTCCTGGAATCGTACGCGGCCGGAGGGGCGCTCCCGGCGGGCGCGGCCCTTTGCCGCTGGCAGCGCGAGGAGCACGTGGCCGACGGGACGCTCCACGTATATCCCGCGGCGGCCAACGGGGCCGGGCAGATCCCCGAGGGGGCCACCCTGCCGTTCTATCGGCGGCAGCGGCGCGTGATCCTGCGCAACTGCGGCTCGATCGATCCGATGCGCCTGGAGGAAGGCCTTGCGCGCGGCGCGTACCGCGGCGCCCTCCGCGCCCTGACGCAGATGACGCCCGAGGAGGTAATTGCCGAGATCCGCGAGTCGGGCCTTCGGGGCCGCGGCGGAGCGGGGTTCCCCACGGGACGGAAATGGGAGACCGCGCGCCGGGCGCAGGGCGACGTCAAGTACGTGGTCTGCAACGCGGACGAGGGGGACCCGGGGGCCTTCATGGACCGGAGCGTGCTGGAGAGCGATCCGCACGCGGTCCTGGAAGGGATGCTCGTCGCTTCCTACGCGATCGGGGCCCGGGAAGGATACCTCTACATCCGTTCCGAGTACCCGCTGGCCGTGTCGACCGTCACCCACGCCATCCGGGAGGCGGAAGCCCGCGGGCTGCTGGGCGACGGCATCTTCGGCAGCGGCCACGGCTTCCGCGTGCGGGTCCGCCGCGGCGCGGGAGCGTTCGTGTGCGGCGAGGAGACGGCGCTGATCGCCTCGATCGAAGGACGCTCCGGCGAGCCGCGTCCGCGCCCCCCCTTCCCGGCCGAGAGCGGCCTGTGGGGGAAGCCCACGGTCATTAACAACGTCAAGACCTGGGCCAGCGTGGGACCGATCCTCTCCCGCGGCGCGGCGTGGTACGCCGCCGACGGGACCGACCGCAACCGCGGCACCACGGTGTTCGCCCTCGTCGGAGCCGTGAAGAACACCGGCCTCGTCGAGATCCCGCTGGGGCTCACGCTGCGCGAAATGGTCCTGGAGATCGGGGGCGGAATCCGCGGCAAGCGGGCGCTGAAGGCGGTCCAGACGGGCGGGCCGTCGGGCGGCTGCCTCCCGGCCTCGTTGCTCGACCTGCCCATCGACTACGAACGTCTGAGCGAGGCGGGCTCCATGATGGGATCGGGGGGGATGATCGCCATCGACGCGGGAACCTGCATGGTCGATCTCGCGCGTTTCTTCCTCGCCTTCACGGCGGACGAGTCGTGCGGCAAGTGCACCCCTTGCCGCGAAGGGACCGGCCACATGCTCCGGATCCTCTCCCGGATCTGCGAGGGGGCCGGCGTCCCGGAGGACCTGGCGGTCCTGGAACGGCTGGCGCGGACCCTGAAATCGGCCTCGCTGTGCGGGCTGGGGGGCACGGCCCCGAACCCCGTCCTTTCGGCCCTGCGGTATTTCCGGGAGGAGTTCGAGGAGCACATCCACCGGAAGCGGTGTCCCGCCGGGGTCTGCCGCGCCCTCGTCCGGTTCCGGATCGACGAGGCGCTGTGCACCGGGTGCGGGCGGTGCATCGAAGTGTGTCCGGTAGGCGCGATCCGGGGCGAGCTCAAATCGGCGCACGCGATCGACCTGGCCCTTTGCACCCGTTGCGGCGCGTGCCGCGCGGTCTGCCCTGTCGACGCCGTCGAAAGCGCCGGACGGGACCACGAAAAGGCGGTGAGAGGCGGAACATGAGCGCATCCTCGTCGGATCGGGTTCGGGTCACCCTCGACGGCCGTACCGCGGAAGTCGCCCGCGGGGCGACGATCCTCGACGCCGCCCGCCAGATGGCCGTCGCGATCCCCACGCTCTGCCACTACCGCGGCCTCTCGCCGTACGGGGCCTGCCGGGTCTGCGTGGTGGAGATCGACGCGGCGGGGGGACCCAGGCTGGTGGCCGCGTGCACCCACCCGGTGGAAGACGGCCTCGTCGTGCGCACCGACACCGACGCCGTGCGGGAGTCGCGGAACACGGTCCTCGAGCTGCTGCTGGCGCAGGCCCCCGAATCGGAGGAGCTGGCCGGTATCGCCGCCGGGCTCGGGGTCCGCTCCACCCCCTTCGAGCCGGCCGCAAAGGGAAAGTGCGTCCTCTGCGGGCTGTGCGTCTCGGCGTGCGGCGACCTGATGGGGCGGGGGGCGATCGGCCTGTACGGACGCGGCGGGCGGCGGGCCGTGTCGACGGCGTTCGGCGAGCCCACCGACCAGTGCCAGGCGTGCGGGGCGTGCGCCTTCGTCTGTCCCGCGGGAGCGATCGACCTGTCCACCATCACGTCGCGCCGGGTGAAACCCCACGTGACGGCCTTCGACAAGCACCTGACCGCCAGGCCGTGCATCGACCTGGCACACCCCCAGGCTTCCCCCCGCGTTCCGGCGATCGACCGGGAGAGCTGCGTCCACTTCACGACGGGCGAATGCGGCCTGTGCGAAAAGGTCTGCCAGGCCGGCGCCATCGACTACGGCCAGCCGGAGGAAACCGTCCGCCTGGAGGTCGGCGCCGTGGTCCTGACGCCCGGGTTCGAGGCGTTCGACGCAAGGCGGCGGGGCGAGTTCGGGTTCGGCTTCGCGGCGAACGTGCTCACGAACGTGCAGTTCGAACGGCTCCTGTCGGCCTCCGGCCCCACCGGCGGACACGTCCTGCGCCCCAGCGACGGGCGCCCTCCGGCCCGGCTGGCCTTCATCCAGTGCGTGGGGTCACGCGACACGGGATGCGACAACGACTACTGCTCCTCGGTCTGCTGCATGGCCGCGACCAAGGAGGCGATCCTGGCCAAGGAGCACGTGCCGGGCCTGGACGTGACCGTCTTCTTCCTCGACCTGCGCGCCTTCGGCAAGGATTTCGACCGTTACTACGAACGGGCGCGGAACCAGCTGGGCGTCCGGTACCTGCGCTCGTTCATCTCCCGGACGTACGAGATGCCCGGGACGAAGAACCTGCGCGTCGTCTACGCGACTCCCGGGATGAAGCCGGCCGAGGAGGAGTTCGACATGATCGTGCTTTCCCTCGGCCTGGAGCCCAGCGCAACGCTGCGGGAACAGGCCGGGCGGATGCAGGTCGTGCTGAACCGGTGGGGGTTCGCGCAAACCGGCGAGCTCCACCCGCTGGACACGTCCCGCCCGGGGGTGTTCGTGGGCGGCGCTTTCCAGGAGCCCAAGGACATCCCCGACACGGTGATGCAGGCCAGCGCCGCGGCGTCCCGGGCCATGGCCCTGCTGGCTCCGGCGCGCGGCACGCGCATGCGGACCAAGAGCTATCCGCAGCAACGCGACATCGCGGACGAGCCGCCGCGCGTGGGCGTGTTCATCTGCCATTGCGGAAGCAACATCGCCTCGGTGGTCGACGTCGAGCGTGTGGTCCGGAACACGCGGGAACTGCCGGATGTGATCCTCGCGGAAAGCCACACCTACACGTGCGAGGACGACACGCAGAAGCTCATCCGGGAGCGGATCGCCGCGCACCGGCTGAACCGGATCGTCGTGGCCTCGTGCACTCCTCGGACCCACGAGCCCATTTTCCGCGAAACGTTGCGCGACGCCGGTCTCAACCCCTACCTGCTGGAAATGGCCAACATCCGCGACCAATGCTCCTGGGTCCACTCCGGAGAGCCGGAAAAGGCGACGGACAAGGCGGTCGACCTCGTCCGCATGGCGGCGGCGCGCGCGGCGCGCCTGCAGCCGCTTACGGAAGCCACCGTCCCCGTGAACAACGCCGCCCTCGTGGTCGGCGGCGGAATCGCCGGGATGACGGCCGCCCTGGCGTTGGCCGACCAGGGGTTTCCCGTACATCTCGTCGAGAAAACCGGGGAGCTCGGGGGAACTTCCCTCCGGCATCACCGGACGCTGGACGGCCAGGACGTGGGGAAATACGTCGCCGACACGATCGTCCGGGTCCGCGGCCACAAATGGGTCAAGGTCCACCTCAACACCCGCGTGAGCAAGGTCGGAGGGCATGTCGGCGAGTTCTCCTCGACGCTGGTCGCAGACCGCGGCACCGACAGCGTCCGGCACGGCGTGGTCGTGGTGGCCACCGGCGCCACGGAACACCGGCCCCTGTCGTACGGGTACGGCAGCGGCGATCGGATTCTGACGCAGCTGGAACTCGGGGATCGCCTGGGACGGGGAGAGATCGCGCTGCCGGATCATCCCACGATCGCGATGATCCAGTGCGTGGAGCAGCGGACCACGGAACGGCCCTACTGCAGCCGCGTTTGCTGCACCAGCGCCGTAAGGAATGCGTTGCTCCTCAAGGAACGGTACCCCGGCGCGCGGATCATCGTCCTCTATCGCGACATGCGGACCTTCGGCTTCCGGGAGGCGGCGTACCGCGAGGCGCGCGAGAAAGGGGTTCTGTTCGTCCGCTACGACCCCGCGCTGCCGCCGTCCCTTACGGTCGGCGGACGCCTGGAACTGCGGGTGCGGGAACCGTCGCTGGGGCGGGATCTTGCGCTTGCGCCGGACCTGGTGGTGCTGGCCGCCCCCATGATCCCGCGCGCGGACCGGCAGGAACTTTCGGAACTGCTGCGCGTCCCCCTGAATGCCGACGGCTTCTTCCTGGAAGCCCACATGAAGCTTCGACCGGTGGATTTCGCCAGCGAGGGGCTGTTCCTCTGCGGCACGGCCCACGCCCCGAAGTTCTTAGGCGAAGCGATCGCCCAGGCCCATGCGGTGGCGGGCCGTGCCGCGTCCATCCTCACCCGGAAAAAGATGCGGGTGAGCGGCCAAACCGCCTGGGTGGATCCGGACAAATGCATCTCCTGCCTGACGTGCGTGCACGTCTGCCCGTACATGGCGCCGCGCGTCAACGAGTTCCAGAAAGCCGAGGTGCAAGGCGCGGTGTGCATGGGGTGCGGCAGCTGCACGGCGGAATGCCCGGCGATGGCCGTCACGCTCCGACACTACGTGGACCGGCAGATCCTGGCCGCGATCGACGGCCTGCTGCGCACGGAACCCGCCGCCGCGGCATGGGAGCCCCGGTACCCGGAACAGGTGGGTGTCGCCACGCCGCGCTGGCACAAGAGCCGGGGGGATGGATGAACGGCGAACCGTTGATCCTGGCGTTCTGCTGCCACTACTGCGCCTACGCGGCGGCGGACCTGGCCGGCTCGATGCGCCTGCAATACCCCGGGAATGTCCGAGTGCTGCGGCTGCCTTGCACCGGCAAGCTGGAGGTGAACTTCGTGCTGGCGGCGTTCGAACGCGGCGTCGACGGGGTCATCGTGGCCGGGTGCCTCGAGGGGGGCTGCCATTTCCTGGAAGGAAATCTGCGGGCCCGCCGGCGGGTCGAGCGGGCCCGGGAACTGCTCGCCGAGATCGGCCTGGAGCCGGAGCGGCTGGAGATGTTCAACCTGTCGTCCGCGGAGGGCACCCGGTTCGCCGAAATCGCGACGACCATGGTGGAACGCGTGAAGGCGTTGGGCCGGAGCCCGCTGCGTCCGGAACCGAAACGCATCGAACACGAAATCCAGGAAATCAGCCGGCAGGCGGATGCGATGCTGGCGGGAGAAAAACGATGATCGTCGCCGACCGCAAGAAGATCCCGGAGATCCGCGACATGGTAAAGGAACACCGCCGCGTGCTGCTGGTGGGATGCGGCACCTGCGTCACCGTCTGCCTGGCCGGCGGGGAACGGGAAACCGGCATTCTCGGCTCGGCGTTGCGCATGGCCCTGCGGCTCCAGGGCCACGGGGACGTGGCGGTCGACGAGTGCACCATCGAGCGGCAGTGCGAGGACGCCTTCATCGACCTCCTCGCCCCGCGGGTTTCCGACTACGACGCGATCTGCTCGCTGGGATGCGGTGCGGGCGTCCAGGCGTTGGCCGAGCGGTTTCCCAGGATGCCCGTCTACCCGGGGCTGAACACGCAATTCATGGGGATCCTCGAATCGCAGGGTGTCTGGACGGAGAAGTGCAGCGGCTGCGGGAATTGCCGTCTCGGCGAATTCGCGGGGATCTGCCCCATCACGCGCTGCGCCAAGCGGCTGTTCAACGGGCCGTGCGGCGGGTCGCGGGACGGAAAATGCGAGGTGCATCCGGACCTGGGTTGCGGCTGGCAACTGATCCACGACCGTGCCGCCAACCTGAGGATACTCGGTCGCTTCGAACGGATCGTGCCTGCGCACGACTGGTCGACCGGCCAGGACGGCGGCCCCCGCAAAGTGGTCCGGGAAGATCAGTGCATCGCCGGCCTGTGCTCACGCGACTGACGTCGCCACCGTATAATCCCGGCGGAGGAAACGATCATGGCGAACCCGTTCGTTCACTTCGAACTGATGACCGGAGACGTCGACAAGGCGAAGGCATTCTACGGAGCTCTGTTCGGCTGGAAACTGGGGTATTTTCCGGGAATGAACTACATGACCGTCAAGGTCGGCAAGGGGACCTGCGGAGGGGTGAGATCGTGTTTGGGGCCGGAGGTTTCGCCGCAGTGGCTCCCCCACGTCCATGTCGAGGACATCGCGGACACGCTCGCCAAGGCCCGGGCGCTGGGCGCCACCGTGATGAAGGAGGCCACCGAAGTGCCGGGGATGGGACGGTGCGGCATCCTGGTCGACCCTGGCGGGGCCATCCTCGCGCTCTGGCAGTCCAAGACGTAAATCGCCTTCCTCCCGCCTTTCGAGCGAAAAAAAAGGGGCCGCGGTTTCCACCGCGACCCCTTGATATTGCTGGTGGGCCATGAAGGATTCGAACCTTCAACCTCCTGATTAAGAGTCAGCTGCTCTGCCGGGTTGAGCTAATGGCCCACGCTGTGAAAGAACGAACCCGATCCGGTTCCCCGACTTGCGCAAAAAAAAAAATGGCGCGCCTGGGAGGAATCGAACCTCCGCTCCCGGCTCCGGAGGCCGGTGCTCTATCCCCTGAGCTACAGGCGCCCAGAAAAATGGGGTGAGTGACGGGGATTGAACCCGCGACAGCCAGAGCCACAGTCTGGTGCTCTGCCAACTGAGCTACACTCACCGCACGCGCCCCAAAAGGCGAAAGGAAAGTATACGAGTCCGGTCCCACCCGGTCAACGGATAAATCCCCAAAAAGGTCCACGAAGCCGTCGCGCTCCCGCGCGCCGGATTCATGCCGAGGGACGGAAACGGCGCAGCCGGAGCGCGTTCGTCACCACGGTGACCGAGGAGAGCCCCATCGCCGCGGCGGCGAACACCGGATCCAGCAGGATCCGGAAGAACGGGTAGAGGGCTCCCGCCGCGACCGGGATCAGCACGACGTTGTACGCGAACGCCCAGAACAGGTTCTGGCGGATGTTGCGGAGGGTCGCGCGGCTCAAGGAGATGGCGGAGGGGACTCCGCGCAGGTCCCCGCTCATCAGCACCAGGTCCCCCGCCTCCACCGCGACGTCCGTCCCCGTCCCGATGGCGATCCCGACGTCGGCCTGCGCCAGCGCCGGCGCGTCGTTGATGCCGTCCCCCACCATCGCGACGACCTTTCCTTCCCCCTGCAGCGTCCGGACCTCGTGCGCCTTGCGCTCCGGCAGGACCTCCGCGATCACCTTGGCGATCCCGACCTTCGCCGCCACCGTCTCCGCCGAGCGACGGTTGTCCCCGGTCAGCAGCAGGACGTCGAGCCCCATGCCGCGGAGCCGCCGGATCGCTTCCGGGGCGCTCTCCTTGATCTCGTCCGCGAGCGACAGGACGCCTTCGGCGCGCCCGTCCACCGACACGCCCACCGCCGTGCCTCCCGCGTCCGAGATCTGCCGCGCCAGCGGGAGCAGCCCCTCCGTCCCGATCCCTTCCCCGGAAAGCCACGCGAGGCTCCCCGCCCGGACGTCCCGGCCGTCCGCCGCCGCGCGGATTCCCATCCCCGGGGAGGCCCGGAACGACGCCGGGGCGGAGACGGCGATCCCCCTGTCCTTCGCGCCGCGGACGACCGCCTCCGCGAGCGGGTGCTCCGACCCGCTCTCCGCGCAAGCCGCGAGCCGAAGCAGCTCCAGTTCCCCTCCCTCTCCCTGGAACGTGCCGCCGCGGGCGAGGCGCACGGCGGTGAGGACCGGCTTCCCCTTCGTCACGGTGCCGGTCTTGTCGAGGACGACCGTGTCCACGTTCCGGGCCGTCTCCAGCGCCGCGCCGTCCCGGACGAGGATCCCGAGCTCCGCCCCCTTGCCCGTCGCGACCATGATCGAGGTGGGAGTCGCAAGGCCCATGGCGCAGGGGCAGGCGATGATCAGCACGGCGATCGTGTTGACCATCGCGTAGGTCCCCCGCGGCTCCGGCCCGAAGAGGTACCAGGCGGCGAAGGTGACCGCGGCCGTCGCCATCACCGACGGCACGAAGTACGACGCGATCGCGTCGGCAAGCCGGCCGATCGGCGGCTTGCTTCCCTGCGCCTCCCGGACCATCGCGACGATGCGGGAGAGCGCGGTGTCCTTCCCCACGCGGGTCGCCGTAAACACCAGGCGTCCGTTGGCGTTGAGCGTCCCGCCCGTCACGGCGCTCCCCGGCACCTTCTCCACGGGAATCGGCTCCCCGGTGAGCATCGACTCGTCGACGGCGGACGTACCTTCCTCCACCGCCCCGTCCACGGGGATCCTCTCCCCGGGACGGACGACGACGCGTTCGCCCACCGCCACGGATTCGAGGGGGACGTCGACCTCGACCCCGTCGCGGACCACCCGCGCCGCCGCGGGCGCAAGGCCGATCAGTCTCCGCACCGCCTCCGATGTCTTTCCCCGGGCCCTCGCCTCGAAATGGCGGCCCAGGAGGACCAGCACGATGATCGCGGCGGACGTCTCGAAATACAGGTGCGGAGTCAGCCCCTCCGCGCGGATCGCCTGCGGGAGGAAGGCGGCGAAGGCGCTGTAGGCGTAGGCGACCGAGGTCCCGAGGACCACCAAGGTGTTCATGTCGGCGGCGCCGTGCCGCGCCGCGGCCCACGCCCCGCGGTAGAAGCGGGAACCGGAGTAGAACTGGATCGGCGTCGCCAGAAGCAGCTGCAGCAGCCCCGCCGCGAAGGGGGAGAACGGCAGCCCGCCGCCGCCCGCGACCATCTCCCAGTGCGAAAACGCGAGCAGGGGAACGCCGAGGGCGACGCCGACCCACAGCCGGGAGAGGACGGAACGCTCCTCCTCCCGCTGGGCGCGTTCCTCCCGCGCCACCGGGTCCTCGCCCGGTTCGACGCGGGGGACGGAGTAGCCCGCGCCTTCCACCGCCGCCCGGAGGTCGTCCACGGAAGCGGCGCCGGGGAGGAAGTCGACGCTCCCGGTCCGCTCGGCGAGGTTCACGCTCGCGGCCAGGACGCCGGAGACGCCGCGCAGCGCCTTCTCCACCCGGGCGACGCAGGACGCGCACGACATCCCGTGGATCGGGAAGGCGGTCCGCTCGACCGGAACCTCGTACCCGGCGTCGCGGATCGCCGCGGCGATCCGCCAGGGACCGGCCTTCGCCGGATCCGCGGCGACCGTGGCGGTCTCCGTCGCCAGGTTGACCGACGCGGAGGCGACCCCTTCGAGGCGGGCGAGCGATTTCTCCACGCGGCCGACGCAGGAGGCGCACGACATCCCCTTCACCGGGAAGCTCCAGCGCACAAGAGCGCCCTCCCCGGCTCCCGACGGGGCGCCGTATGGGGTCTTCTCTTCCATGTATTGATAGTATACTGGCCCCGCGCGCCTGTAGCTCAGGTGGACAGAGCAGCTGCCTTCTAAGCAGCGGGTCCGGGGTTCGAGTCCCTGCAGGCGCGCCAGTCTCTTCTACATGCCCATCCGGAAACGGTTCAACTGCGATACGACGGCGAACCCTTCGTCGTTGAAGCAGAAATTCTCTTCCTGGACGAAGTAGCGGGTGAACGCCATCCCCGGGAACTGCCCGAATTCAAAGACGCCCAGGAACGATGACGGGTCCTGCTGGAAGCAATACCCCTTGTATTCCATGTCGATCCAGGCGTGGTCGACGAGACGGTCCGGCAGGGCGATGTTCCCGACGATCACCCGGACGTCCCTCGCGGGGATCCCCATCGCCCGGTAGACGCTGCACAGGAGGGTCGCTTTCCCGAGGCAACTCCCCTTTTCCGCGCGGAGGATCTCCCGGGGGGACAGGCCCGGTGCCATGGGCTCGTACCGGATCCGATCCCGGACGAAGGCGTACGCGGCCTCGGGGGTGCCGAGCCGTACCGCCAGGGAGCGGACGGCGGGGTCGTCGGGATCCACGAGGGAGACAAGGTCGGAGACGTGGTTGACCCGCATGTCGTGGAACGCGGGACGGGCCGTCTCCTCGCGATCCCGGACGAGGTATCCGGCGGCGAAAACCCCGGCGGCGGCGACAACCGCGACGCCCGCAAGGAGCGCTCTCCCGACCGGAAGCTTCATCGTTCCTCCTCCCGCATCCCCGGATTCATCCATGAATTCGGATGCAATGTACCTTACGGAGTACGGGATGGCAAGATCCGGGAAACCGCCCCGAACGCCTCGATCCGTTCTACAATGTCTCCAGGCGGAACGAGCCGGTTTCTGTGTGGGAGGGGGAATGGCGGAGCTTCCCGAAGGGAAGGGGCACCTGGAAATCACGTGCCCGTGCTGCGGGGCATCGCTTGCGATCGACCGGGAGCGGGGGGAGGTGGTCGGGAGCGAAGCGTCGGGACACGCCCGTGCCGGCGTGGAGCTTACGGACGCGGCGAAGGTCCTGGCGAAGGAGTCGGCGCGGATTCACGAAAAGTTCGAGAAGATCGTTCAGGCCGACAAGACGCGGGGGGCGGAGCTCGACAAGCTGTTCAAAAGCCACCTGGAGAAGTCCGGGGACGAACCGCCGCGGCGCCCGCTGCGGGACATCGACCTCGATTAGCCCGCCGGGCGCCCGGGTTTCAGGTCGTCCAGCAGCGAGTAGACCACCGGGGTGGCGAGGAGCGTGAGCAGGAGCGACAGCGTCTGCCCGCCGATCACGACGATCGCGATCACCCGGCGTTCCTCGGACCCCGGCCCGCTCCCCACGGCCAGCGGCAGCATCCCCGACACGAACGTGAGCGTCGTCATCAGGATCGGCCGCAGCCGGTCCCGGTTCCCCTGGAGGATCGCCGAGGCGCGGTCCATCCCCCCCGCCCGCAGGTTGTTCATGTGGTCGATCTGGAGGATGGCGTTCTTCTTCACCACCCCGAAGAGCACGAGCATCCCCAGAGCGGAGTAGAGGTTCAGGGTGCTCCCGGTGGCCCAGATGGACAGCAGGGCGAAGGGAACGCACAGCGGAAGCGACAGCAGGATCGTGAACGGGTGGACCAGGTGCTCGAACTGGGACGCCAGGATCATGTACATGAAGACGATCGAGAGCGCGAACGCCCACACGAACTCCCCGAACGTCCGCTCCAGCTCCCTCCCCCGGCCGGAAACGCGCGTCGTGTAGCCCGCGGGGAGGTTCATCGCCGCGACCTCCGCCCGCAGCGCCGCCAGCCGGTCGGCCAGCGCGTACCCGGGGGCGACCGACCCCCGCAGGCGCACCTCCCGCTGCCGGTCGAGCCGGTCGATGCGCGAGGGGCTCATGGTCCGCTCGATCGCGGCGACGCTCCCGACCTGGGCCAGGCCTCCCCCCTCCCTCGAAACGTACAGGCGCCCGATCGCCTCGGCATCGTCCCGGTCCTTCTCCCGCAGCCGGAGCTGGACATCGTAGTCTTCGTTCACGGCGGGATCGTTGAAGCGGGACACCTCCTCGTCTCCCCCCACCATCAGTCGCACCGCGGTCCCGACCCGCTCGGGGTCGACGCCGAGGTCGGCGGCCCGCGCGCGGTCGATCCGCACCTGCAGCTCGGGCTTGTCGAGCTTGAGCGACGTGTCGGTGTCCATCAGCCCCAGCGGTTCCTGCCGGTCCCTCAACGCCTCGGCGTACCCGGAGAGCGCCTTCAGATCGGGCCCGCGCAGCACGAAGTCGACGTCGAAGCTGCCGCCGCCGATGTTGAACCCGGCGATGTTCCGCACCGCGATCCGGAGGTCGCGGTACTTCCGCACCCTGCGCCGGACCTCCTGCATGATCTCCTTCTGGGGACGGTTTCCGCGGAACGCCGCGCCCGGATCGCCGCGGGCCAGGCTTTTCAGCAGGCGCTCCACGGAGAAGACCCGCTCCTCGTGGGGCTTGAGGCGCACGTACGCCCTCCCCTCGTTCACCGCGCCGATGAAGCCGCCCCCGGCGGTCGACAGCACCTGCGCCACCCCGGGGATCGATCGCACCTCCGCCATCACGGCGTTCAGGATTTCGTCCATGCTGGCGAGGCTGGTCCCCTGCGGGGCGCTCACGCTGATGTTGAACTCCCCCTCGTCGGCGTTGGCCGGAAGGTAGTCCTGCCGGATCACGCGGTAGAGGGGGACGGTCGACAGGACGACCCCGAGCGAGAGGGCGGCCACGAACCACCGGTGGCGCATCGAGAAGGCGAGGGCGCGTTCGTACCCGGCGTCGAGAAGCCGGTAGAACCCGGCCCGGGAACGGGGCGCCCCGTCCGGAACGCCCGTGCCTTCCGCGCCGCCCCTCCCGAGGAGCCGCGCGCTCATCATCGGGGTGAGGGTGAAGGAGACGAGGAGGCTCACCATCACCGCGACGGCCGCGGTGATCCCGAACTGGTACAGGAAGCGCCCGGAGATGCTCGACATGAACGACACCGGGATGAAGATGACCACCAGCGAGAGCGTCGTCGCCATGACGGCCGGGCCGATGTCCCGGGTCGCCGCCCGGGCGGCCTCGAACGGCGGCATCCCCTTCTCCTCCACGAAGCGGAAGATGTTCTCCAGGACGACGATCGCGTCGTCGATCACGATCCCCACCATCAGGACGAGGGCGAGCATGGTCACGCTGTTCAGGGTGAAGTGGAGCGCCCACATCATCCCGAAGCTGGAGATCACGGACGCGGGAATCGCCACCGCGGCGATCAGGGTCGTCCGCCAGCTCCGCATGAAGGCGAAGACGACCAGGGACGCGAGGATGCTGCCGAGGATCAGGTGCACGTTGATCTCGTGCAGGGCGGCGCGGATGTAGCGGGACTGGTCCTGGATCACGGTCAGGCCGACCCCCGCCGGCAGCTCCGCGGCGGAGGCTCCGATGGCGCGCTTCGCGCCGTCGATCACGGCCACCGTGTTGGCGCCCGACTGCCGCCGCACCTCGAGGACCACCGTGGGGACTCCGTTCAGCCGCGCGGTGGACCGCTGCTCCTTCGTCCCGTCCTCGGCGCTGCCGATGTCCCGGATGCGGACCGAAGCGCCGCCGATCGTGGCGACCACCAGCTCCTCGAAGGCCCGCGGGTCGCCCAGGCGGCCGATCGTCCGGAGCGTTTCCTCGCGCGGGCCCCGGGTCACGTTCCCGCCGGAGGCGTCGAGGTTCTGGAGGGCGATCGCATCGCGGACGGCGGTGATCGGGATCCGCAGCGCGGCGAGCCGGTCCGCGTCGACCCACACGTTGATCGCCCGCTCCAGCCCGCCGACGATCCGCACTTCGCCGACCCCGTCCGACCGCTCCAGGCGGACCTTCACCACCTTGTCGGCCAGCTCGGTCAGCTCCCGCAGCGGGCGGTCCCCCGCCAGCGCCACCGTCAGGACGGGCGCCTGGTCGTTGTCGAACTTCGAGATCAGCGGCGCCGTGGCGTCCTTCGGCAGGTTCCGCAGGACGGTGGCGACACGGTCCCGGACGTCCTGCGCCGCCGCGTCGATGTTCCGGTCCAGGTTGAAGGTGACGATGACGTTGGAGGATCCCGGCCCCGAGATCGACCGCAGCTCGTCGATCCCCTCGATGGTGTTGACCGCCTCCTCGATCCTCCGGGAGATCTCGGTCTCGACCTCCTCGGCGGACGCGCCGGGGAGCTGGGTGCGGATCGAGACGGTGGGAAGGTCGACCGACGGGAACCGGTCGACGCCGAGCCGGACGTAGCTGGCCCCGCCGACGACGACCAGCGCCAGGATGATCATCGCCGCGAAGACGGGGCGGCGGATGCAGATTTCCGCTAACTTCTGCAAGCGCGGGCTACTGCGATACCGCGACGGGCGTCCCGCCCGCGAGGTTGCCGGGCTCCGTCACCACCTGCTCCCCCGCCGCGAGCCCCTCGACGATCTCCACCCGGTCGCCCGAGCGTCGCCCGGTCCGGACCCTCTTCTCGACCGCCAATCCGTCCTTCACCACGAACACCTTTTCGAGCCCGGCGAAGGAGACGACCGACGAGGCGGGCGCCAGCACCGAGGTTCGGTCGGCGGGCGCGACGATTTCCGCCCGGGCGAAGGAGCCCGGACGCAGGCGGCCGTCCCGGTTGGCCACTTCCGCTTCCACGGCGAGAGTGCGGTTCTGCTCGAGGATGGCGGGGCTCACGCGGACCACCCGCCCGGCGTGCTCCCCCGCGTCCCCTTCCAGGCGGACCTTGACCGGCTGGCCGACGCGCACCGCCGGGGCGTCCCTCTCCGGCACCGCGACCCGCAACCGCAGCGGGTGAATCCTCACCAATCCGACCACCGGCGCGCCCGCCGCGAGGAATTCCCCCGTCGAGGCCCTCTTCTCGCGGACGGCGCCATCGATCGGCGAGAGGAGCGTCGCGTCGGCCTGCTGCTGACGCGCAAGGGCCAGCGACGATCGACGCTCCGCGAGCAGCTCCCGGCGGTTCCCGACCTCCTCGATCGCCGCCTGGTGGCGTCCTTCCGCGACCAGGACGCGGGACACCGACGCGTCGTACTCGGAGCGGGCGATGTAGTTCTTCTCGACGAGCTGCGCCATCCGGTCCCGGTTCCGCCGCGCCTCTTCGAGCACCGCCCGGGCTTCCCGCACCAGAGCGGTCTTCTCGGGGTCCACGCGGTCGTCCGCCCCTTCGGGGGGGAGCCCCAGCCCGGCCCGGACCTGGCGCAGGGCCGCCTCCGCCTGCTCCACCCGGAGTCGGAAATCGGTCGGGTCGAGGCGCGCGAGGAGCTGCCCCTTCCGCACGGGGGTGCCGAGGTCGACCGCGATTTCGCTCACACGCCCGGCCACCTTGAAGGCGGCCGTCACCTCCTCGTCGGCCGAAAGCGTCCCGGTCACGGCGATCGTCCGGGGAAGCCTGCCTTCGCCGGCCGCCGCCACGCGCACGGCGCGGGGCCCCTTCGCCTTTTCGACGTCCCCCGCCCTGGACGGAGGCGCCTCCGAGCCGCACCCGGAACAAACCGCGGCGAGCGCCAGGATCCCCGCCGCCGAAACGAAGCGTCCTGTCCTCAACGCCGCTCCTCCACGACGACTTTGCCGCCCCGGACGACGAGGGAGATCCGCCCGTCGAGCATCGACAGAAGGTCCTTTCCCACGAGATCGTATCTCCATCCCGCCAGCACCCCGATCCCTTCCCGCTCCCCCGAGGCCAGGCGCTCGAGCTCCTCGGAGCCGGTCAGGACCTCGGGGGCGACCCGTTGCGCCCGGGAGCGGGACCGCACCAGCGCTCCCAGGAGGGAAGCCACGGAGGCGGCCTCCCCGTTCCCGCGGGCCCTGGGCGACGGCGCCTCGGGGAGCATCTCCTCGGGCAGCGCCAGCGCTTCGCGGACGGCGTCCAGCACCGCGACCGACGCGCTCCCGCCGACCTTCCACTCCAGCCCGCGCACGCGCCGGAGCGCCTCCTCGTCCGCCGGCCGGCTCCGGGCGATCGCCAGCGCGCTTTCGTCCGCGAGCACCCGGCGCCTCGGGACGTCCCTGCGCCGGGCCTCCCCCTCCCTCCACGCGATCAGCGCGCGCAGCACCGCCAGGCGTCTCCGGTCGAGCGACGCCCATCCTTTCACCCGGCGATACTCGGTCGCGGGGTCGGTCTCGTACGCCGCGGGGGAGGAGAGCGCCGCCATCTCCGGCTCGATCCAGGAGAGCCGCCCTTCCCGCCGGAGCCGCGCCGTCATCCGGTCGTGCAGCGCGGGGAGGTACCGAACGTCGTCCTGCGCGTAGGCGATCTGCGAATGGGAAAGGGGCCGGGCTCCCCAGTCGGAGTAGGAGTGCCCCTTCTTCACGTCCGCTCCCAGGAACTCCCGGACCGTCGACGCGTACGCCGCCTGCGCCGGCATCCCCAGGACCGCCGCGGCGATCTGCGTGTCGAAGACCGGCGACGGCACGCGCCCGGTCCGCTGGTGGACGATCTTCAGGTCCTGCCACCCCGCGTGGACCACTTTCAGGATGGACGGGTCGAAGAGAAGGTCGTCCAGGGGGGACAGGTCGCCGACGGCGAGCGGGTCGACCGCGGCGACCGCCGTGTCCGTGCCGAGCTGGACGAGGCAGAGGCGGGGGAAGTAGGTGCGCTCGCCGACGAATTCGGTGTCGAAGCCGACCTTGCCGGAAGCCTTCATGGAGGCGACCAGGTCGCGGAACTCCGACGGGTCCGTGACCAGCCGTCCTTTCGGTTCCTTTTCCATCCACCTTCCGCTGTTCGAAAGGCCCGTCCGCGATGGTACCATTGCAGGGAAGGGCCTTAAGTTTTCGTTCCGCGCCGGTCTATTTCAGGGAGGATACCATGATGCCGCCGGTCGATTACATTCCCCGGATCCGGGAGAATTACGAAAAGCTGGGGTACAAGCCGTACGCCTGGGTCGTGAACGAAGGGGCCCCGCCGTGGACGCCGCTTCCGAAACCGTTGTCCGAATGCCGGCTGGGAGTGGCCGCCTCGGGCGGCGTCTACGTGACCGGGCAGGTGGCCTTCCACCACAAGGACGACACGTCGACCCGCCAGATCCCGACCGACGTGGACACCCGCGACCTCCGCTCGACCCACTTCGCCTACGACCTCACCGGCGCGCGGCGGGACCCGAACGCCGTGTTCCCGATCGACCCGCTGCGGCGGCTCGTCCGGGAAGGGTTCCTCGGGAGCCTCGCGAGCCGGTTCCACACGTTCATGGGAGGGATCTACTCCACCCGGCGCGTGTCGGAAACGCTGGCCCCCGCCCTCGCGTCCCTGTTCCGGGAGGACGGCGTCGACGCGGTCCTCCTGGTGCCGGTCTGACCGGTCTGCCACCAGTCCGTGGGACTGGTAGCGAGGCAGGTGGAAGCGGCGGGGATCCCGACCCTGTGCATGACGAGCGCGCTCGACATCACCCGGGCGGTCAACCCGCCGCGCGCGGCGTTCCTGGACTACCCGCTCGGGCACACCACCGGAAAACCGGGGGAGCCGGAGCTCCAGCGGCGGATCCTCGCCGAGGCGCTGGAGGCGTTCGTCTCCCTCGCCGTCCCGGGGTCGGTGAAGGAGCTTCCGTTCCGGTGGTCGGAGGACGAGAGCTGGAAGGACAGGGCGTTCGCGGAAGGGGACGAACGGACGGAGCGGTTCGACACGCCGCAGTACCAGAACGAGGAGGACCGCCTCCGGGCGGAGAGCGGAAACCCGCCCCCCTGCCCGGCCTGCCGTACCTGACGTCCGCGGGAGGGGTGGCATGAAGATCGCGGTCCCGGCGGAGATCCTCCCCGGCGAACGGCGGGTGGCGCTGGTCCCCGAATCGTGCGGGAAGCTTTCGAAGGCGGGGATCGCGGTGTCCGTCGAACGGGGAGCGGGCGATGCGGCGTTCTTCCCCGACGGCGCGTACCGCGACGCCGGCGCCGCGGTGGAAGACGACGCCGCGGGGCTGTTCGGGAGCGCCGACCTCGTCCTCAAGGTTCACCCGCCCGCCTTCCGGCCCGATCTCGGGAGGCACGAGGCGGAGATGATGCGAAAGGGAGCGATGCTCCTCGGGGCGTTGATGCCCTCGCGCAACCCCGAGGCGGTGGAAAGGCTCGCCGCCGCGGGCGTCACCTCCTTCTCCACCGACCGGATCCCCCGCATCACGCGGGCGCAGTCGATGGACACCCTCTCCTCGATGGCGAGCATCGCCGGGTACAAGGCGGTCCTCCTCGCCGCGAACGCCCTCCCGAAATATTTCCCGATGCTCACCACGGCCGCCGGGACGGTGTTCCCCGCGAAGGTCTTCGTGATCGGCGCGGGCGTCGCCGGGCTCTCGGCGATCGCCACCGCGCGGCGGCTGGGCGCCGCCGTGGAGGCGACGGACACGCGGCCCGCGGCGAAGGAGCAGGTGGAGAGCCTCGGCGCCCGCTTCGTCGGCGTCGAGACCGCGGAAAGCGCGCAGGACGCCTCGGGGTACGCCCGCGAGCTGTCGAAGGAGTACTACGCCCGGCAGGCGGAGCTGGTCGCGCAGCGGTGCGCGGCGGCCGACGCGGTCGTGACGACCGCCTTGATCGGCGGCGTGACGGCGCCCCGCCTCATCACCGCCGAAATGGTGCGGGGGATGCGGCCGGGGTCGGTGATCGTGGACCTCGCGGCCGAGGGCGGCGGGAATTGCGAGCTCACGCGGCCGGGGGAAACGGTCGTGGAGGGCGGCGTCGCGATCCACGGCCCGTTGAACCTCCCGGCGGAGATGCCGTGGCAGGCCAGCACCCTGTTCTCCCGCAACCTGACCGCCTTCGTGCTGGCGTTCTGGAAGGACGGGAGGTTCGCCCCGGACCTCTCCGACGAGATCCTGCGGGGCGCGCTGGTCACGCACGACGGGAAGGCGGGCGCATGACCCCGGAGCTGGAGCTGGGACTCTACGTATTCGTTCTGGCCACCTTCCTCGGCCTCGAGATCATCCGCCGGGTGTCCCCGCTGCTGCACACGCCGCTCATGTCCCTCACCAACGCCATCTCCGCGATCGCCGTCGTCGGCTCCATCCTCGTGGCCGGCGAGCAGAAGTCGCTCCTCTCGACGGTGCTCGGAACCGCGGCGGTGACCTGCTCCATGATCAACATCGTCGGCGGCTACCTCATCACGTGGCGCATGCTGCGGATGTTCCGGAAGAGCGGGAAGGGCAAGCCGTGATCGACCGGGCGATCCCCCTCGTGTATCTCGCCTCGGCGGTCTCCTTCGTCCTCGCGCTGAAATGGCTGTCGTCGGTCCCCACCGCGCGCCGCGGGGTGATCGTCGGGGCGGCCGGGATGGCGCTGGCGGTCGTCGGCACGCTCCTGAA
>JACRNP010000204.1 GCA_016234845.1 Deltaproteobacteria bacterium
GCCTCCCGCGGCGTGGTACCATTTTCGTACCACAACAAGATACCGCGCGGAGGGCCACGACGCCATGCGACCGGACAGTTTCGGATCCCGATCCCGAAAAACCGTCGGCGGGGAATCGTTCGAGATCTTCCGGCTCGAGGCGCTGGAGAAGCGTCGCGTCGGGAAGGTCTCCCGGCTCCCGTTCTCCATCAAGGTGCTGCTCGAGAACCTCCTGCGGCACGAGGACGGCCACACGGTCGCGGCCGACGACGTCCGGGCGCTCGCGAACTGGTCGCCCGCCGCCCCTTCCGACCGGGAGATCGCCTTTCGCCCCGCGCGGGTGCTCCTCCAGGATTTCACGGGGGTGCCGGCGCTGGTCGACCTCGCCGCGATGCGCGACGCGGCGAAGAAGATGGGAGGCGACCCGAAAAGGATCAACCCGCAGATGCCGGCCGACCTCGTCATCGACCACTCGGTGCAGGTGGACCGGTTCGCGGCGGTCTCCGCCTTTCCCGACAACGTGGCGAAGGAGTACGGGCGCAACGGAGAGCGTTACGCCTTCCTCCGGTGGGGAAAGGAGTCGTTCCGCAATTTCCGGGTGGTCCCCCCCGGCACCGGGATCTGCCACCAGGTGAACCTCGAATACCTCGCCCCCGTGGTGTTCACGAAGAAACTCCGCGGCGGAGCGCAGGCGTATCCCGACACCCTCGTGGGCACCGACTCCCACACGCCGATGATCAACGGGCTGGGGGTGGTCGGGTGGGGCGTGGGCGGGATCGAGGCGGAGGCGGCGATGCTGGGCCAGCCGATCTCGATGCTGATCCCGGAGGTCGTCGGGTTCAAGCTCACCGGTGAACTGCCGGTCGGAGCCACGGCGACCGACCTCGTCCTCACCGTCACGCAGATGCTCCGGAAGAAGGGGGTGGTCGGGAAATTCGTCGAGTTCTACGGGAAGGGGCTCTCCTCGCTGTCGGTGGCCGACCGCGCCACGATCTCGAACATGTCGCCGGAGTACGGCGCCACGATCGGCTTCTTCCCGGTCGACCGGGAGACGCTCTCGTACCTGCTCTTCACCGGGCGCGACAAGGCGCGGGTTGCGGTTGTGGAGGCGTACTGCAAGGAGCAGGGGCTCTTCCGGACCGACGACACCCGGGATCCGGTCTTCTCCGACACCCTGTCCCTCGACCTGAAAACGGTGGAGCCTTGCCTGGCCGGGCCGAAGCGGCCCCAGGACCGGGTGGCGTTGAAGGATTCGAAGGCGGCGTTCCGCAAGGCGCTCGCATCCTGGGGGAAGGAGCCCACCGCCGGGAACGGTGACGACGGCGCCGACCGGTGGCTGGGCGAAGGAGGGTGCGCCGCGGAAGCGGGCGAGACCCCGCACGCGGCCTGGGCCCCGGGCGCCACGACGCTGCGGCTGGACCACGGGGCGTTCGACCTGCGGGACGGGTCGGTCGTCATCGCTGCGATCACGAGCTGCACCAACACGTCGAACCCGGCCGTGATGATCGGCGCGGGGCTCCTCGCGAAGAAGGCGGTCGAGAAAGGGCTGAGGACGCGCCCGTGGGTCAAGACCAGCCTCGCCCCGGGCTCCAAGGTGGTGACCCAATACCTGGAGCGCGCGGGGCTGATGCCGTACCTGCAGGCGCTGGGGTTCCACCTCGTTGGGTACGGATGCACCACCTGCATCGGGAATTCCGGCCCGCTGCCCGAGGCGGTGGCCGAGACGATCCGCCGGGGGAACCTGGTCGCCGCGTCGGTCCTGTCGGGAAACCGGAACTTCGAGGGGCGGATCCACCCCTTGTGCCGCGCGAACTACCTCGCCTCGCCGCTCCTGGTGGTCGCGTACGCGCTCGCGGGGAACGTCGACTTCGACCCGTACTCCGAGCCGCTGGGGAGCGACCGGAACGGGCGTCCGGTCTTCCTCTCCGAGGTGTGGCCGTCCCCCGGGGAGATCACCTCCGCGGTCCGATCGGCGGTCGATTCGGCGATGTTCCGGAAGGAGTACGGCGAGGTGTTCACCGGCGACGAGGCGTGGCGAAAACTTCCTGTGCCGAAGTCGGAGTGCTTCGCCTGGGTCCCGTCGTCCACATACGTCAAGAACCCGCCCTTCTTCGAGAACCTGCCGAAGGAGCCTCCGCCCGTGGAGGATATCCGGGGCGCCCGCGCGCTGGCGGTGCTGGGCGACTCGGTGACCACGGACCATATCTCCCCCGCGGGGGACATTGCCGAGGACGGCCCCGCGGGGGCGTACCTCAAGGGGTTCGGCATCCCGAAGGAGGAGTTCAACTCGTACGGGAGCCGCCGCGGGAACCACGAGGTGATGATGCGCGGCACCTTCGCGAACATCCGGTTGAAGAACTTCCTCGCGCCGGGAACGGAGGGGGGCTGGACCACGTACCCGCCCGGCGGCGGGAAGATGACCATCTACGACGCGGCGATGCGGTACGCGGAAGCCGGCGTTCCGCTGGTCGTCCTGGCGGGGAAGGAGTACGGCTCCGGATCGTCCCGCGACTGGGCGGCGAAGGGGCCGAGGCTGCTGGGGGTGCGGGCGGTGATCGCGGAGAGCTTCGAGCGGATCCACCGCAGCAACCTGGTCGGGATGGGGATCCTCCCGCTCCAGTTCGAGGACGGCGCCAACCGCGAATCGTTGGGGCTGACCGGGTTGGAAACGTTCGACGTGGAAGGGATCTCCGGGGAGATCGTCCCCCGGATGCGGGTGACGGTGCGCGTTTCGGGCGACGGCGGGGAGCGGACGTTCCCGGCGCTGGCCCGGATCGACACGCCCGCGGAAGTCCACTACTACCGCCACGGCGGAATCCTGCCGTACGTCCTCCGGCGGCTGATCGGGAAGGGGTGACCGGCGGCCGCGCGGAGCCGTATACGGATTTTCCGTCCGGCTACGCAGCCGCCTCCGCGATCACCACCTCCACGGTCCTGCGCTCGGCGCCGCGAAGCACGTCCAGCCGAGCGGGTTCCCCGACCGCCACCTCCGAGAGGAGCCGGTGAAGGTCGTCGACGCTCTCGGCCGGGTGGCCGTTCATCGCGACCACGATGTCGCCCGCGGCGATCCCGGATCCTCCCGCCGGCCCCTGCGGGTCGAGCGATACCACCTCGACGCCGGACTCACGCGGCAGTCCGAAGTGGCGCACCATCCGCCGCGTCAGGGGCCTCTGCCTCCTGCCGATCCCCAGGTACCCCCGGCGCACCCTCCCGTGCGCCAGGATCTGCGACACCACGTGCCGCGCCGTGTTCGACGGCACCGCGAAGCCCAGCCCCTGCGCCGCGGCGATGATCGCCGTGTTGATCCCGACGACCCGTCCCCTCGAATCGACCAGCGGCCCGCCGGAGTTGCCGGGATTCAAGGGGGCGGTGTGCTGGATCACGTTCTCGATGAGCCTCCCGTCGTTCCCCCGCATCCCGCGGCCGGTGGCGCCCACCACGCCGGTGGAGACGCTCGACTGGAACCCGAGCGGGTTGCCGATGGCGATCACGAGTTGCCCCACCTTGAGGGCGGCGGAGTCGCCCAGGGCGGCGTACGGAAGCCCGGAACCGTCCGCCCGGACCACCGCGAGGTCGTTCGGCGGATCGGAGCCTACCGGGACCGCGCCCAGGGACGAGCCGTCCATCAGCGTCAGGCGCACGAGTCCCGCCTCCCGCACGACATGGTGGTTGGTCAGCACGTACCCGTCGGGCGCAAGGAGGATCCCGGATCCCGCCCCGAGCGGCTCGACCCCGTCCCGGTTCCCCGCCTCCCTGCCCACCGAAATGCCGACCACCGCGGGCCCCACCGCCTCCACCACCGTGGTGACGGCCCGGGAGTACGCGTCCAGCAGCTCCACGTCCGAACGGTCCGCGGCGCCCACCTCGCACCGGCCGGAAGATCCGCTTCGCTCCTCCATCGGTCCCTCCCCTTCCCTTTCCGCTTCGATGCCGGACCGCGGGAAGGAGATCCTTACGTCCACCCGACACTTTTTCCGGGGCCGGGAATCTAAAGAAACATGGGAACCACGAACAGGGGGAGGGTGCGATGAAGGACACGTACGTCGTCTGCGGTTCGACGGGGAACGTCGGTTCCCGGGTTGCCCGTTCCCTCCTCGCGGCGGGCCACGAGGTTCGGGCGATCGCCAGGGACCGGGTCCGGCTCGGGCCCCTCGCCGGGAAGGGGGCGGATCCCTGGCCCGGCGAGCTGGAGGACGCGGCGTTTCTCGCGAAGGCGTTTACGGGCGCCCGGGCGGTGTTCGCGCTGATCCCGCCGAAGCACGACGCCGTCGATTTCCGAAGATACCAGGACGCGATCGGGGAATCGATCGCCACCGCGCTCTTCAAGGCCCGGGTCCCGCGCGTCGTCACCTTGAGCAGCGTCGGGGCGCACCTCTCCAGGGGGACCGGACCGATCCTGGGGCTCCACGATTTCGAAGGGAAGCTGGCCGCGCTCCGCGACGCGGAGGTCGTTCACCTGCGGGCCGGGTACTTCATGGAGAACCACCTGTGGAGCATACCCGTCATCCGGGGAAACGGAATCCAGGGGAGCCCCCTCCGGCCCGACGTCGCGGTTCCGATGGTCGCGACGAAGGACATCGGGGACGAGGCGGCGAGGCGGCTTTGCGCCGACCCTTCCCGGGGTCACAAGGTGGAGTATCTGCTGGGACCCCGGGACATCACGATGGCCGAGGCCGCCGGAATCCTGGGCAGGGCGATCGGGGTTCCGGATCTCGCGTACGTCCGGTTCCCGGAGGAGGATGCGCGGCGGGCGATGGACGGGATGGGGATGTCGAAGAGCGTCGTCGAGGCGATGCTGGAGATGTACCGGGGCTTCAACGCGGGGACGATCCGGCCCACCCGGGAGCGGAACGGATCGGCGGCGACCCCCACGACCCTGGAGGAGTTCGCGAAGTCGGTCTTCGCCCCGTCGTACCGGGCCGCCGCCTGATCAGAGGGCCGTCTGCCCCGCCTCGAGGAACGCGATGCGCTGGTGCATCGCCTTTTCCCGGCTCCACCGGGCGGTCACGTCGCGGACCACCGCGACCGGCCCGATCACTTTCCCGTCCGCTCCGCGGACCAGCGCGATCGTGAACTCGATGGAGATGCGCTCCCCGTCCTTTCGGACGGCGGGAACCGACAACGTTTCGTTCCCGTACTTCGTCGCGCCGTTCCGCATCGCCCCCGCGTACCCCTTCCAGTGCGCCTCGCGTTGCCGTTCGGGGATGATGAGGTCGAGCGATTGCCCCACCGCCTCCGCCTCCGTGTAGCCGAAGATCCCCTCCGCCCCCCCGTTCCACATCCGGATGACGCCGTCCCGGTCGGAGAAGATCACCCCGTCGCCGGTCCCCTCCACGATCTGCCGGCAAAGCCGGCTCTTTTCCTCTTCCGTCATTGGAGTCCCCTCCCTTGGTGGGTCGAACGATCCAGCAGGCTGTCCAACGGTTCGACGCCGGCCGGAAACGGATGCGCGCCCGTGAGGATCCTTGCAAAGGCCCGGGAAGCGGGAGCCGTCCCGCGGAGGAGGCGCAGCGTCCGTCCCGCCTCGGTGGCAGCCTGCCCGAGGAGGTCCGTCAAGGCGACCGTCGCGGGGCCCTCGAGGTCGAATACGGCCCCCGGCGGATCGTCGCGGTCCAGGCACGAGGCCACCGCTTCCGCCAACGTCTCCACCTCCAGCGGCCGGCACTGAAGCTCGCCGCCTCCGGCCATCGGCAGCCACCGGGAGGATCGCACGGCGCGGGCCAGCGACGCCTCGAGGACCGATCCGCGGCCGCGCAGGATCGACGGACGGAATATCGTGTACCGGAGCCCCGAGCGCCGCACCAGCTCCTCGCCCGATCCCTTCGACCGGAGAAACGCCGTGGGGGCGTCCGGCCCCGCCCCGGCAACCCCGATGTGCACGAACCGGTCGATCCCCCACGCCCTGGCGGCCTCGATGGCGTTCCGCGTCCCCAGCCGGTGGATCGGGTCGAACGTCGACCCTTCCGCGGGCCGCTCCCGGAAGATCCCGGCCAGGTGCACGACCGCGTCGGTGCTCCGGGCGGCGTTCCAGACGCTCTCCCCGTCCCGGATGTCGCCCAGGGTCACCCGGCACCCGTTGGGAACGCCGGCGGGGATCCGGTCCCCGAAGTCGGGTCGGGCCATGACCCTCGGCAGCCACCCGCGATCCCGCAGCGCCCGGCACACCGCCCGGCCGAGGAATCCCGTGCCGCCGGTGACCAGCACCTCCCGGTACCCGAGGAACATCCCCCGGTGCCGCTTCACGGGAGCAGGCGGTCGACCTTCGCCGCCATGATGAAGTCGTTCTCGTGCAGTCCCCGGACGGCGTGGGTACGGAACCGCACCGTGCAGTACCCCCACCCGACGGACAGGTCCGGGTGGTGTCCCTCGATTTCGGCGATCTCGCCGACCCGGACCGCGAATCCGATCGCGTCCGCGAAGTTCCGGAACCGGAACTCCCGCCGGATCCCTCCGCCTCCCTCTTCGAGGAGCCACCCCGGGACGGCGGAGATCCGGACCGAGGCTTCCGCCTCCGGCATGGGGGGCACCCCACCCCTGCAGGGGACGCAATGTTTCTCCGAGAGTTCCCCGGACACCTTCGACCCCTCCCCTGCGCGCTCCCGTTCGCCCGGTCCTTATCCATTAGAATTCCGGATCCGGAAAGTCGCTTCTCCCGTCGGGAAGAAAAGTTCGGGCAGGGGAATGCGGGCGGGACGGAACGGTCGAAGGCGGCCCGTCAGAGGCGGAAGGCCGGATCGGAAAGGACGAACCCGCGCTCCCGCAGGATCCGGCGGACGGCGGGGCCGTCGATGGTGGCGAGCCGGAGGTGGGCGTTGACCGCGCCGACCTCGCCATGGGGCGAAACGACGCAGCTGCGGATCTCGATCCCCATCCCCTGGAGGATCCCGGCCAGCTCCTCGAACCGGGCGAGGTTCCGGGGAAAGGCGACGTCCACGCAGAAACAGACGTCGTTCACGTCCAGGATGTCGACGAATGCGGAGAGCAGGTCCGTCCGGGTGATGATCCCGACCAGCCGGTCCCCGGACAGCACGGGAAGGGCGCCGAACTTCTCGCGGGAGAGGATGAGGAGCGCGTCCTCGACCGAATCGTCCGGCGTGACGGACCACACCTGCGTCCGCATCGCCACCCGGACCGGCCGGTCTCCCGCGCCGCTCCCGGCCTCCGTCCCGGCCATGGCGTCCAGGGACGCGTTCCGCAGGTCGGTGTCGGAGAGGATCCCGACCAGCGCTCCCCCCTCGACGACGGGCAGGTGGTGGAAGCCGTGTTCCCGCAGGAGCCGGGCGGCCGCGGACAGCGGAGTGTCCGGAGACACCGTCTTCGGATCCCTCGTCATCCGCTTTCCGACGAACATCGAACGCCGCCTCCGCCGGGGCGGCGGGACCGCCCGCCCCAGAGTATCGCCCGGACCGCTTCAATGTACCGCATACCCCGGGGGATGTCCAAATCCCACGAACCGGACTTCGCGGTACAATGTTCCGGGTCGGCAAGGAACCATTCCCGGAGGAGGGAACGAAGATGGGAACGACGATCCGGAAGATTTTCATGGTGGCGGTCGGACTGCTGCTTCTGGCAGGGATCCCGTATCTCGCGGCGGTCCCGCTCCACGCCGATCCGGGATGCGGATGCCGCTGCGATTCCCCTTGCGGCGGGAAGTGCGGATGCGGACACGGGGAGGGGAAGTGCGCGTGCGGGGAGAAGTGCGCGTGCGAAGAAAAGTGCGCGTGCGAAGAAAAGTGCGCGATGCACGGCGCGGTGCACGGCAAGGACAAGGGGCACGGACACGCGCACGGAGACCGCCCGTCCGGCGGGCCTCCGATGAAGGCGGCGATGGGGAAGCACATGGAGGAGATGCGCGGGACGATCGCGAAGCTGCGCGCCCTCGAGGGGAAGATGGAATCGCTCAAGGCCAACGACGTCGCGGCCGCGTTCCGCGCCGCGTCGCTGGAGCATTCGAAGCTGCTGACCGACCTCCAGGAGTCCCACCTGAAGCACATGGAAGGGATGATGGGGAAGTAGGGTTCAGGCGGTAACCGTTTCCCCGGCGAGAGGCAGGCCGATCGTGACCGTGGTGCCGCGTCCCGGATTGCTCGCGACCTCGATGAAGCCGGAGGACTGCTTCACGAAGCCGTAGACCGACGGGAGGCCCATCCCCCGTCCGAACCCCTTCGTGGTGTGGAACGGCTCGAAGAGGTGGGAGAGGGCCTCCCGGTCCATCCCGCACCCCGTGTCCGACACGGACACGGTCGCATACCGGCCCGGGACGGGGGACCACACCCCGTTCCCGTCGTGCTTTCCGACCTCGCGGACGCCGCTCGCGATCTCGAGCCGTCCCCCTTCCGGCATCGCCTCCTTCGCGTTCCTCGCGAGCTCCTCGATCCCCGCCGTGAACTGCCGGACATCGACGCGGACCGCCACGCCCGGCGATCCCCCGCGGACCGCGAGCTTGATCCCGTCCCCCAGAAGGTCGCGCAGGGAGGGGACCAGTCCCAGGACGAGCGTGTCGATCGCCTCGACCTTCGCCAGGAGGATCGATTGCCGGCTGTAGGCGAGGAGCTGCGCGGTGATCATCGCCGCCCGGTCGGCCGCGTACAGGATCTCACGGAGATCCTTCCGCCGGGGGTCGAACGGCTCCATCCGCCGGAGGAGGAGCGATCCGTAGCCGCTGACGATCGTCATGAGGTTGTTGATGTTGTGGGCCATCCCCGCGGCGAGCTTCCCCACGGCTTCGTACTTCTGCGCCGAGAGCCGCTCGGTCTCGCTTCGCCGGAGCTCCTCGTCGAGGCGGTTCCTTTCGGTGACGTCCCGGTGGATTCCGCGGAACCCGAACAGGGCGCCGCCCGGCCCGAAATACGGAACTCCGCTCCCCTCGGTCATGACGCGGCGGCCGGACTTGTGGATATAGACATTCCGCGTGCCGATGAACGGTTTCCGCCCCTCCACGGCCTCTCCCAGGACCTTCCGCCCCTCGGCGACCCCATCGGGGGCCAGGATGTCGAACGCCGTCTTTCCGATCAGCTCGCCGGGTTCGTATCCGAAGATCTCCCGCACGTTGGGGCTGATGTAGGTGATGGCCCCGTTCCGGTCGGCTTCCCAGACGACGTCGCTGGTCGTCTCCACGAGCGACTGGAACCGCGCGCGGCTCTCCGCGAGCGCCCGGTTCACCCGCAGAAGGGATGCGTAGTGCCACCCCCCGAACGCCGCTAACAGCAGGATCAGGATCCCGGCGTTGACCGCGACGATCCGTTCCCCGGTCCAGAACGACTTCGGGGTGCCGAACCATTTCAGGTAGATCCGCCGGTACCCGGGAGTGCCGATCAACCCGTTCAGGCTCGCGTCCAGGCGGTGAACGACCGCCGTCTTCTCCTTCCGTGCCGCGAACGACCGAGGGCTGTCCGAAAGCGGCGGTTCGACCAGTGCGATCTTGTCCTCGATCCGCGCTCTTCGCGCCTCCTCGAACAGTATGGGCCCCAGGTGGGCCACCGCGTCGATCTCCCCCGCAAGCAGGTGGAATAGGGCGTCGTGGACCGCTTCGTACCGCTTTACCTTGAGATCGGTCCGTGCGGAGAGGATCTCGTCCGCCACGTTCCGGAGGACGACCCCCACCTTGCGGCCTTCCAACCGGCGGGCGTCCTGCACCGCGTTCGACCCTTTCCGGACGTACACGTTCACCGGCAACGTGATGTACGGCTCGGAAAAGACGAACTCCCGGGACCGCTTCGTCGTCCCGCCCCAGTCGGCGGCGATGTCGCCCTCTCCCCGGCGCAGCGCATCCTCCAGGTCGGCATCGGGGGACAGGATCACCCAGGTGAAGGAGATCCCCTGCTCCTTCCCGATCGCCTCCAGGATGTCGATCGCCATCCCTTCGGGTCGGCCCGGTGCGCTCTCCTTCACGGAGAGAAGGGGGAACTTCGGCCGGACGATGGCCCGGAGATGCATGGGAGGAGGTCCCTGCGGCGTGTCCATCGCGCCGAAAACATCGGCCGGGAATGCGCAGGGCGTCGAAACGAGGAGCAGGAACGCGAGGAACGGCGCCGCGGGACGAAGGGAACGTCGGGCCGCATGGGGATCAAGGGTGCCGAACAATGGAAGCCTCCCGCCTCGGCACCTCCCGGCGCCGTCCGCGGCCCCGACGCAATGGGGCGTAGGCCATCGCCCACGCCTACCGTATCGATAATAATCTATATTACGGGGAAGGACAACCGCCCGTTTTCAGACCGCCCGGAACATGAAGTACGCCGCCCCCACGAGGCACAGGGCGGCCCAGAGGTAGTCGAGCTTCAGCGGCGCCTCGAGGTACAGGAGGGCGAACCCGGCGAAGACGACCATGGTGATCACCTCCTGCATCACCTTGAGCTGCGGGACGGTGAAGTGCTGCACGCCGATCCGGTTCGCCGGGACCATCAGGACGTATTCGAAGAAGGCGATCCCCCAGCTCGCGAGGATGGCGATCCACACCGGCCGGGACTGGAGAGTCTTCAGGTGCCCGTACCAGGCGAAGGTCATGAAGATGTTGGAGCAGAACAACAGCGCGACGGTCCGCACGGGACACCTCCGGACGGGGAGCTTTGATTTCCGGGGGATCTTACCAGAAGGGAAACGTGCGCGGGGGGAGGGTCGCCCCTCCGCCCGCCGGAAATCCTCGTGTCGCGTCGGGCCGGTCTACACCAGGCCGTGGGCGATCATCGCCCGGGCGACCTTGATGAAACCGGCGATGTTGGCGCCCACCACGAAGTTGCCGGGGGAGCCGAACTCCTCGGCCGCCTCGGAGCAGAGCCGGTAGACGTTCCGCATGATCTGGTGGAGCTTGGCGTCGGTCTCCTCGAATCCCCACGCCTCCCGCCCCGCGTTCTGCTGCATCTCGAGCGCCGAGGTCGCCACGCCGCCCGCGTTGGCCGCCTTGCCGGGCCCGAAGAGGACGCCCGCGGAGAGGAACACCTGCACGCCTTCCGGCATGGTCGGCATGTTCGCGCCTTCGCCGACCGCGATGCAGCCGTTCTTCACCAGCTTCTTGGCGTCCTTGCCGGTGA
>JACRNP010000205.1 GCA_016234845.1 Deltaproteobacteria bacterium
CGCGGCGAACTTGATCAACCCGAGCTTCGGGGGCATGCTCCCACCTCCTGGGACGGTCTTTCCCTGCGTGGATTGCGCCTGGCCGAGCGCCTCCTTGTAGCGGCGGAGGAGCTCGGAGAAGTCGAGGCCGGCCATGGGTTCCTCCCTTCCCGCAATTCCGGAAACTGTACCGTAACGGTCCGTCGCTGTCCAACCGCCCTTCTGCTATCCTTTAGGCTTCGGGGAATCCCGACCGGAGGGACGATGGAAGAGCTGACCGGAGGCGAAACGTGGCGGGTGTTCCGCATCATGAGCGAGTTCGTGGAGGGGTTCGAGTCGCTCAAGGACATCGGGCCGGCGATCTCCATCTTCGGAAGCGCGCGGACCGCAAGGGACGAGTGGGGCTATAAGACCGCGGTGAAGGTGGCGGAAGGGCTCGGCCGCACGGGGTTCGCCGTCATCTCGGGCGGGGGCCCGGGGATCATGGAGGCGGCCAACCGCGGCGCGCGGCGCGGGAAGGGGCTGTCGGTCGGCCTGAACATCCAGCTCCCGACGGAGCAGAAGGCGAACCGGTTCCAGGACATCTCGATCTCATTCCGGCACTTCTTCGCCCGCAAGGTGATGTTCGTGAAGTACGCATCGGGGTACGTCATCATGCCGGGGGGATTCGGCACCCTCGACGAGTTCTTCGAATCGCTGACCCTCATCCAGACCGGCAAGATCCGCCGGTTCCCCGTCGTCCTGATGGGGCGGAAATACTGGGAGGGGCTCCTCCGCTGGATGGAGCACACGATGGTCGAGGAGGGGACGATCTCCGCGGCCGACCTGAACCTGTTCTACCTGACGGACGACCCCGAGGACGCCGTGGAGTACATCGTCCGGTTCCACCGCGAGTCGATCCGTCCGGTGGGCGAGCGCCGCAAGCGCAGCCCCCTGCCGTCGCGGGAGCCGGAGCGGGATTAGAACGGGAGGAGCCCGCCATGGGGAAGCGGATCGTGATGTACACCACGCCGTGGTGCCGCGACTGCAAGGCGGCGAAGCGGTTCCTGTCCGGGCGGGGCGTTCCGTTCGAGGAGATCGACATCGAGCAGCATCCGGAAGCGGCGGAAATCGTGATGAAGCTCAACGACGGGATGCGGAAGGTCCCCACGCTCGACGTGGAGGGCACGATCGTCTCCGGGGACCGGTTCGACGCCGCGCGGTTCGAGGCGGATCTCCGCGCCGCCGGGGCGCTTTAGCCCCAAAACGGGGACGTTCACAAAACTTCCGCAATTCAGGGACAGTCTTGGACTGGACCGCTTTACTGTTCCCCCCTAAGAGTGTCCCTATTCTGTGGAAGTTTTGTGAACGTCCCCGTTTTGAAGAAAGGCGATCACCTCGCGGTTGAAGGCGTCCGCGTTCTCCGCGAACAGGCGGTGCGGCGCCCCGGGCAGGAAGACGAGCTTCGCGCCGGGGATCCTCCCGGCGATCCGCAACGAATTCTCCCGGTCGACCAGCCGGTCGGCGTCCCCCGTGATGACCAGCGTCCGCGCGCGGATCCGCTCGAGCCGCTCCGCGGCGTCGTGCGCGACCGCGGCGTACAGTTGCGCCTGGTACCCGGCGGGCGTCGTGGGGTTCGCAAGCCGCCGCCGGACGAACCCCTCGATTTCCTCGGGCCGCGAACGGATGCACGCGTCGCTGTAGAGGAAAGGGATCATCCGCCGCAGCTCCGACTCGGCGTCCCCGCCGCCGGCCGTGGCGAACGCGGCCATCGCCTCGGGAGAGGGGCGGACCGACAGCGATCCGCCCGGCCCGGTGCACCCCAGCACCAGCCGTTCCACGAGATCCGGGTGGCGCAGCGCCACCTCCTGCGCGACCATCCCCCCCATCGAAACGCCCAGGACGTGGGCCCGGGAGATCCCGACGGCGGAAAGCAGCGCGGCTCCGTCGTCGGCCATCTGCGCGGTGGTGTACGGTCCCGGGGGGACGTCGCTCTTCCCGGTGCCCCGGTTGTCGAAGACGACCACCCGGAAGCGGCGCGAGAACGCCGGGAGCTGGTGCAGCCACTCGGCGTGGTCGCTCCCGAGGCCGTTGATCAGCAGGAGCGGGAACCCTCCGCCGTGCGTTTCGTAATACATGCGGAAGCCGGGCGCATCGGTGTACGGCATGCGGGCACCTCCTGCACGCCATTATAGACCTCGGCGCGGGGCCGTCGAACCGACGTAGAATAAGGGCGATGGACGCCTTCCTGCTGAAACGGATCGTCGCCGAGCTCTCCCTGGAACTCCCGGGGGCGCTGGTGTCGAAGGTCCGGCAGCCCGGCGAAAAAGAGATCCTCCTCGATCTCTGGGGACGAGGGGAGAAGCGGCTCCTCCTGTCCGCCGACCCGTCGACTTGCCGGGTCCACCTGACCACGCGCAGGACCCCCGGCCCGCCGACCCCGCCGCCGTTCTGCCAGTTCCTGCGGAAGCACCTGGAGGGAATGCGGATCGCCGGAATCTCCGTCGCTCCGTACGACCGATCCGTCCGGATCGATTTCATCTCGAGCCGCCCCGAGGCGGAGCACGCCGCGACATCGCTCCACGCGGAGCTGTTCGGCCGCCACGCCAACCTGATCTACGCGGACGGGGACGGGACGATCCTCGCCGCCCTGCGCACGGTGTCGCCGGAGGAGAGCCGGATCCGTGAGATCGCCCCGGGGGTCCCGTACCGGCCGCTCCCGCCGCCGTCGCGGATGTTCCTGCCCGACGTGACGCCGGAAGACGCCGCGCGGATCCATGGGCAGGGACGGGACGACTTGCCGAAGACGCTTCTGGATTCCGTGGCCGGCCTCGGTCGGGAAGTGGCGCACGATGCGGCCGCGATGGGCCGGGATAACGCGGGCGCGCTGCACGACGCGTTGCGGAAGCTGGTCCGGAGGTACGAGGAGAGCGACTTCGTCCCCGGGATCGGACTCCTGCCGGGCGGGAAGCGCCGGATCCTCCCGTTTCCGTGCCCGGCGGCGGGATTCGTCGGCTTCGAACCGTTCCCGACCGCCAACGAGGCGGCGGACCGGTTCTACTCCGACGTCGCGGAAGCCGCGGAGCTCGCGTCGCTGCGCCAGCAGGCGAAAACGCGGATCCTTGCCCTGCTGAAGAAGGAGCGCCAGAAGCTTTCAAACGTCGGCGGCGACGAGGAGCGGCTGGTGGGCATGATGGCCGGGGGAGCGCACGGCGAAACGATCAAGGCGAACCTGGGGGCGTTGAAGAAGGGGATGCGGTCGTTCGGCGGGGTCCCGCTCGATCCGGCGAAAACCCCGGTCGAGAACATGAACCGGTACTTCCACCTCGCCCGGAAGGCGAAGGGGGCGATGGAGATCGTCCGGAGGCGGAAGCGGGAGGTGGCGGAAGGGGTGTACTACCTGGAGACGCTGGAGGAGCAGCTAAACTCCGCCGGGACGAGGGACGAGCTGATCGCGGTCCGGCAGGAGCTGTCGGCCTCGTTCGCGCCGCGCGCCAAGCCTTCCTCGAAGAAGAGACCCGGGCGGAAGGACGCCCCGCGCCCCGTCGCACCGCAGGTGGAAACGGTCGATTTCCGCGGCCAC
>JACRNP010000206.1 GCA_016234845.1 Deltaproteobacteria bacterium
CGCGATCTTCGCCCGCTCACTGCGGATTCCGCTCGACGCAATTTCCGCCTCGCTCCATACGCCCCCTACGAGGAACCCCCCGCTGCGTCACTCCGCACCGTAACCGGGAGCGTACGGAGCAGGGGGTCCCCTGAGCGGAGCCGACAGCGCGGAACCGGCGGAGAATCAGCACTATTTACGGCAAAGATGTGTTATGGGCGAGAAGGCTGGCCGAAGGGCGGGGAGAGTAGCGCATACCACGTTCGCTGTTCGGAGACGGGGAGCCTGTCGGCGCATGCGAACGGGGAGCCCCCTGCGTAGTAGCGACCTCCGGCTACGTCCTCCGCCCGGTGGCTTTAAAGAATCTTCCCTTTCGCGTCGAAGGCGCCGGGGTAGTGGCGCAGGACCGCGTGTTCGCCCCGCCCTTCGATGGCGATGACGTCGAAGCGGGCCTCGCGCCAGGTCGCCGGAGATACGGTAGACAGATAGTCGCGGGCGGCGCGCACGATCCGGCGGCGCTTGGCGAGGTCGATCGACTCCTCCGGCGCCCCGAAGGAGGCGTCCTCCCGGGAACGGACCTCCACGAAGACGAGAAGGTCCCCCTTCCGGGCGACGATGTCGGCCTCGCCACCCTTCACCCGCCAGTTCCTCGCCGCGATCGCGAACCCCGCGCGCTCGAGGAACCGGCAGGCGGCGGCTTCGGCCTCCCCTCCGCTCCCCGCGCGCCGCTCGGGCGGTGCGGTCAGACCACCACCCCGCGGAACGTCATCCGGTGGATGGGGGACGGCCCCATGCGGCGGATCGCCGCCAGGTGGTCCCGCGTCGGGTACCCTTTATGCGCGGAGAAGCCGTACCCGGGGTAGAGCCGCTCGTACTCCTCCATCATCCGGTCCCTCTCGACCTTCGCCAGGATGGACGCGGCGGCGATGGACAGACAACGGTCGTCCCCGCCCGCGAGCGTCTCCTGCGGGACGCCGCAAGGGACCCGGTGGATGCCGTCGATCAGGAGGAAGTCCGCGGGGACGGAGAGCGCCTCGACCGCCCGCCGCATCGCGAGCAACGAGGCGCGCAGGATGTTCACCGCGTCGATCTCATCGTGGGTGGCGCGCGCGACGGCGCACGCGACCGCGTCGCGGCGGATGAGGGGGTACAGCTTTTCGCGCTTCGCGGGGGAGAGTTTCTTCGAATCCCGGATGCCGGGGTGGGCGTACCCGGGGGGCAGGATGACGGCGGCGGCGACCACCGGACCCGCCAGCGGGCCCCTGCCGGCTTCGTCGACGCCCGCGGGGGCCATGTATCCCTTGCCCCGCGCCAGCGCCTCGAAGCCGTCCAACGGAACGGCGCTACTCTTTCGGAGACTCCGCCGCGGGGGCCTCGACCGCGGGCCCCTCCGGCTGCCCCTCCGACGGGACGACGACGCCCTTCCTGGAGAGCCAGTCCTTCTTCTCGCGGATGCGCGCCTTCTTGCCGGAGACGCCGCGCAGGTAGAAGAGCTTCGCCCGGCGGACGTCCCCCTTCTTCTTCACCTCGATCTTCTCGAGGAGGGGGGAGTGGATCGGGTAGGTCCTCTCGACGCCCACGCCGTACGACTCCTTGCGCACCTTGAAGGTGGTCGAGACCCCCTTCCGATGGAAACCGATGACGATCCCCTCGAAATACTGGACCCGCTCCTTTTCGCCCTCCTTGATCCGCGAGTACACCCGGACGGTGTCCCCGACGTTGAACTTCGGGAGGTCCTTTCGGAGCTGCGTTTCCTGCACGTCCTGGAGGAGCGTCATGACCGTGTCCTTTCCTTCGTAAGACCGACTAAGAAAGAAGTTGCGGTTTCCGGGGGGAAACAAGACCCAATAATCTATTCCATCCCCGGCCCGTCTGTCAAATTTTTCTTCAGAAGATCCGGGCGCGTCGCGGCGGTCCGCCGCTCCCCTTCCCGCCTCCGCCACTCCGCTACCGCCCCGTGGTCCCCGGAGAGCAGCACGTCGGGGACCGCCCACCCCCGGAACTCCCGCGGGCGGGTGTAATGGGGGGCCTCCAGGACGCCGCCGGAAAACGAATCGTTTCGCGGAGCGTCCGGATCGCCCAGCACCCCGGGAAGGAAGCGGGCGACGGCGTCGATCAGCACCATCGCGGGCAGTTCGCCTCCCGACAGCACGTAGTCGCCGATCGATATCTCCTCGTCCGCCAGGTGGTCCGCGACCCTCTGGTCCACCCCCTCGTACCGGCCGCAGATGAGGACGAGGTGCGTCTCTTTCGATAGCCGTTCGGCCACTTCGGGAGACAGGAGCTTTCCGGCCGGCGACAGGAGGATGACCCTTCCCGGGCCGTGGGCGGCGAACAAGGCCTCCACCCCGGCGAAGATCGGTTCCGGCTTCATGACCATCCCGCCGCCGCCGCCGAAGGGGGGTTCGTCGGTCACCCGGTGCTTCCCCTCGGCGTACGAACGAAGATCTTGCGTCTCGACCGCCAGCAGCCCCGCCTCGCGCGCCTTCGCCAGGATGCTGTGGGACAGCGGTCCCTCGAACATCCCCGGAAACAGCGTCAGAACGTCGATCCGCAAGGTCACCACCCCTCCGGCGGCGCGGCCACGATGCGGCCCGCCGCCACGTCGACCGTACGGACGAAGGCGGCGACCAGCGGGAGGTACCCTTCCCCGACTCCGCGGCGCACCACCAGCCAGTCGTGCGCCGGGCCCGGGATCACTCCGGTCACTTCCCCCAGCGGGCGCCCTCCGGCATCCACGACGGCGCACCCGACCGCGTCGGTCCAGTAGAACTCCCCTTCGGGGAGGGGGGGCAGTTCGTCCCGCCGCATCGATACGCGACCACCGACCAGCGCCGCAGCCGCCTCGGGGGAATCGACCCCCTTCAACGCGAAAACGGCGCATCCGCCCGCGCGGTGCGCCGAGACCACATCGAACTCCACGACCGCATCCGGCTCCGTGCCCCGGACGCCCGTCAGCCGCACCGTCTTCGCGGCCAGCGCCCCGGACGGGTCCCCCGAGAGCGGGGCGACCTTCACCTTCCCGCGGACCCCGTGGAGGCCGATGACACGGCCGATTTCGAGATACTTCATCGCGGGGGCACTCCTGCCCGGTAGTACGCCGGGATTCCCCTTTCGGCTGCGTCGCCTCGGAGAGGGGGCTCCGTTCGTGGCTCGCCGTGCGGTGCACCTGCACGGCTGCGCCTTACCTCACTGCGCCCCCCTCCTGCGGCGACTCCACCGGACCCTCCCATTGCGTGCGCCTTACGTACTGTCCCCCCCGATACGCTACCGTATATGTGACGGGGAGCACTAAGCCGTGGAGGGTTTGGCCGCCTTGGCCGCCTGGAACTTCTTCCACGTGCCCGACTTCTTCAGAAGGCTCTTGACCGTCTCGGTCGGCTGGGCGCCCTTCCCGAGCCACTTGAGCGTCAGCGCGTCGTCGATCACGATCTTCGCCGGGTTCTCCCGGGGGGCGTACGTCCCGACGTACGCGATGCAGCGCCCGTCGCGGGGCATCTGCGAGTCCGCCACCACCACGCGGTAGTAGGCCATCTTCTTGCGCCCCGTCCGCGACAACCGGATCTTCACCGCCATGAACCGTTCCTCCTGCTGGTAAAATGGATTTCGCTACAGTACCACAATACCTGGCGCAAATGCTTCGGCTGCGTCGCCTCGGAGCGGGGGCTCCGCCGGTTATCTGAAGAAGGGGAGGTTCCTCCCCGCTCCCCGCATGCCGCCCTTCGAGAACCGCTTGATCATCTCCTCCGCCTGCTGGAAATTCTTCATCAGGCGGTTCACGTCCTGCACGGTGGTGCCGCTTCCGGCAGCGATCCGCTTCCGGCGGCTGCCGTTCAGAAGCTTCGCGTTGCGCCGCTCCCGCGCCGTCATGGAGTCGATGATCGCCACCACTTTCTTCAGCTCCGCCTCGTCGGGTGCCGCCCCCTGGAGCTGCTTCATCTTCCCGCCCATCCCGGGGATCATCCCGAGGAGATCCTCCATCGACCCCATCTTGCGGAGCTTGAGGAGCTGGTCGCGGAAATCCTCCAGGGTGAACTCGTTCTTCCGGAGCTTGCGCTCCAGCTCCTTCGCCTGCTTCTCGTCGACCTGCTCCTGCGCCTTCTCGACGAAGGTGAGGATGTCCCCCATCCCCAGGATGCGGGACGCCATCCGGTCGGGGTGGAACGGCTCCAGGGCGTCGAGCTTCTCGCCGACGCCGACGAACTTCACCGGCGCCCCGGTCACCGCCCGGATGGAAAGCGCCGCCCCGCCGCGCGCGTCGCCGTCCATCTTCGTCAGCACCACGCCGGTCAGGCCGAGCTTCTCGTGGAACGCCTTGGCGACGTTCACCGCGTCCTGCCCGGTCATCGCGTCGGCCACCAGCAGGATCTCCGCCGGGTCGACCGCCGCCTTGATCCTCGAAAGCTCCTCCATGAGCGGGGCGTCGATGTGGAGCCGCCCCGCCGTGTCGAGCAGGACCGTGTCGTGCCCGGCAAGCTCCGCCGACCGCATCGCCTCCCGGCAGATGTCCACCGGGTCGGCGTCGGGGCGCGAATCGAACGACTGGAGCTCGAGCTGCCTCGCGAGGACCTTCAACTGCTCGATGGCGGCCGGTCGGTAGACGTCGGCCGGAACCAGGAGCGGGGTGCGCTTCCTCTTCTGCAGGTGCAGCGCGAGCTTCCCGCACGACGTGGTTTTCCCCGACCCCTGGAGCCCCACCAGCATCACCGCGACGGGCGGCTTCCGGTCCAGGGAAAGCTCCCGGGCCTGCTCCCCCATCATCTTCGACATCTCTTCGTGGACGATCTTGATGAAGTGCTGGTCGGGGGAGAGCGAGGCCAGGACCTCCGCCCCCAGCGCCTTGACCTTGACCGCCGCGACGAAGTCCTTCACGACCTTGTAGTTGACGTCGGCTTCCAGGAGGGCGAGGCGGACCTCGTTCAGCGCCCCCTCGACGTTCCCCTCGGTGATGCGGCCGTGCCCGCGCAGCTTCCGGAGCACACCCTGGAATTTGTCCGACAGGTTTTCGAACACGCGCCTTACCCCTCCATCCGGCTGGAACGAACCATCGAATATAGGGGATTCCGGATCAAAAGGAAAGCCCCCGGGGTTTCCCCCGGGGGCTCTTTCCGGTGCCGCTACCGTTCCGCTGGAACCTTAGAACGCGTAGTTGATCTTGGCGTACAGGTCGTAGGCGTTGTCCGGGTCGACCGCGCCCGCGACGTTGCTCTTGAAGAAGTCGCCCAGCCACGCATAGGCGCCGGAGACTCCGAAGTCCAGACCCTTGGAGATGTTGTACTCCACGGTCGCGTTGACTTCCGTTCCCATCCCCTTGCCCTTCCTCGTGGAATCGGTGACCAGGAGGAGCTTGGTGGCGGAGAGGTAGCCCGCGCCGACCTTGCCGGAGATCCGGTCGCCCAGCTTCTGCGAATAGCCGGCGGCGATGTGGTAGAGGCCGCGTCCGCCGTTGCTGTAGTTGATCGACAGCGGGGTGGCGGTGTTGATGGCGTCCGTGTTCGGGAAGAGGATCTGCATCCCGCTGCGGTTGTAGAACACCTGCGTGGCCGACCAGTCGGCCGCGCCCACGATCGACTTGTACTTCGCGGCGTTGTTGTCGCCGCCGCTGATGTAGAGACCCTCGACGAACGCCTTGCCGGGGCCGACGTTCAGGTCGGCGCGGAGGTCGCCCGCGAACGCGCTGATGTCCACGTCCGCAGCGCCGATGTTCTGGACCTTGCCGGTCTGGAAGAAGGCGAAGCCGGTGAGGCTCGCCGGGCCGGCCTTGGCGGAGAAGTCGATGCCGGGGGTGTACACCTTCACCGAGCCGGTGTCCGCAGCGGCCAGGGCGGGCGCCGCGCCGATCGAGCCTCTGCCCGAACGGAGGAAGTAGAAGTTCAGGCCGACCTTGACGTCCTTCATCGGGGCCAGCTTCGCCTCGGCGATGTAGAAGTCCACGTCGTCCGCTTCGGCGACGTCGCCTTCAAAGAACTTGTAGGCGCCCGCGCGGAAGGTGGCGGGTTCGACCTTGAACGTCGTGGTCACGCCCGACATGTCGGCTCCGAAGAGGATCCACGCGTAGGAGTCGAACACGGACTGGAGGCCCACCGCGAAGTCGAAGGAGGTGTTGGGGAGCTTGAACCAGACGTACATGTTCTTCGTCTCGAGGTTGATGGAGTCGCCGCCGAGGGCGCCGCCCGATCCTCTCGCGACACCGGCCGTCGAGTCCCCCCACATCTGGTCGAACTCGGCGAAGTAGTACGCCCGCACGTTCTCGTCGCCGACGCCGATCTTGGCGCGGAGGCGATGCTCGACGTAGGAACCGGTCGCCTGATCCGCCGCGATCACGGGAGTTCCGTAATTCGCGTAGTTTCCGACATGTCCCTTGGCCCGGAAATAACCGGCCACGTTGGTGTCCGCCATCGCCGTCGCGGCCATCGCCGCGACCAGCACAACCGCCAGCATGATCAGAAAGCCTTTCCGCATGTTTCCCTCCTCGAAAAATTTAAACTGCCTGTCTTCCCCTCCAAAAGAAAGCAGACGAACCATTGCTTGCATCGAAACCGTCGGCCGCCCTCGACCACCTCCTCCCGTCGCGATCTGGTTGCTCCATTCCCTATGTATGTCGACCTCGGGCGCCCTCCCCGCGGGCCCCGTTTTGGAAACCACGTTTTTTTTTGAACTGAATATCACCCCGGGCGGCGTCGTGTCAAGGAAATTCACGGCACCCCGGCCCGCGGTTTCCCGTTCTATTCGACCTGGAACATATGCAGCCGGCTCACCCGGTCCGAAAAGGCCGATCCGGGCTGTTCGATCACCGAGGCGATCGCCCGGCTCCCGCGCCGGATCCCCCCCGCCGGAAGCAGCTCCACCCCGCTGTAGAAAAAGTCGCTTCTCGGCGACGCCGCGCGCTCCGCGAACCCGCTCCCCTCCATCTGGAGGATCACGATCCTGGAAGACTCGATCGTCCCCACCGCCGTCTGGAGGACCCCCTTGCGGATCTCCGTGACCGCCACGAAGGAGTCTCCCCTCCCCCCCGCGACCACCCGCGGGGCGCGCCGGAGGGGGAAGAGCGGCCGCCGTCCCTCCAGGCGACTCACTTCGGCGTATTCGAATCCGTCGGCCACGGCGCCGAACTTGTCCTTGGACCGGTAGGCGCTTTTCCCCTTCGAGTCGAGGATCCGGAGGTGCTCGTCGGAATCCACGTACAGCCACGCCCACTCGTTTCCCGTGCGGACCGGAGCCAGGCTGTAGACCCCGCCCGTGGAAAGGGGAAGGATGTTCGTGTCGAGGGGGAGCTTCTCCCCTTCCGAGAGCATCCTCCCGTCCCATTTCATGGCGTGGATCTTCCCCTGGAACGGCTCGTTCAGCCCGTGACGCTGCCCGGCGACGACGTCCTTCCCGTTCCAGCCCCGCAGGACGGCGAGATGGTACGGGATGACGCCCGGCTGCTCCACGAAGCCGGCGCCCTTCCGCATCATCAGGAAAGAGACCAGCCGGTCCCCCTGGAGGTCGGTGACGACCAGGTCCTTCTTTCCGTCCCCGTCCAGATCGACCGATTCGACGTTCAGGAAATGGTGCTCCCTTCCCCGGACGATCCGGGTGAACGGCACGATTTCCTTCCCCTTTACCGTGTAGACGTAGATGGAGCTCCTGCCCCAGGTGACGACCTCGCCGTTCCCTTCCTCGTCCTGGTCCCCGGCGACCACGCCGTACAACTCGTCGGAGATCTTGTCGGACTGTCCGGTCTTCTTCAGGGAGGACGGGACCCACCCCTCCGAGAGCGTCTGCGGGGCCGGAGCCGCCGGGGGGGGCGCTGCCATGGGAACCGCCGCGGAGGGTGCGCCGCCGATCGACTGGACGCCCGGCGCAGCCTGCACGTACGCCGGGGGGGGCGGCGCGGTGGCGCGGATCGCCCCCTGGACGCCGAACAGTTTCTCGGCGATTTCTCCGGAGAGGACTCCCAGCTGCTGGATGATCTCGTCTTCGGACGCCGCCGCCGCGAAGAACGCCCCCGCCGACCCTCCGGTGGACAGGTCGGTGACCGTGGCGTCGACGCTGTACCCCTTGCCGAGCTTGGACACCGTTCCCTGGAGGAGCAGCGGATACTTCGCTTCCTTCGCCGTCTCTTCCGGCGGTTTTCCGGGAGGCACGACCAGGACGTCGGCGCCTGCGAGCGCCATCAACCGGGAGGAGAGAAGCCTCGGGAGAACCGAAACCGTGGCGCCGATGTCCTCCTTCGTCAGGACGGAAAACGGCGCGATCGCGATCCTCCGGGGGTACCCCGCGGCGGATGCGGCCGAACCGAGAACGCACGATAGGACGAGGGCCGCGCCGATGACGGCGCGCCCGACCCGGCGGCCAGGAATGGGGCGCATGCCCCGGAATGTAACAGAGGGGTGGGCGGGCGTCAAGTTACGGCCGACAGAGCGGCTTTCAACTTCTCCTGTATTCCCCCGAAACCGCCGTTCGACATGACGAGAACGAGGTCCCCCGGGCGGCACGTGTCCCCCAGCCGGGCGACGATCCCGTCCACTTCCCGCACGACCGATGCGGGCCGCCCCGCCGCCCGCAGGGACCCCGCCACCTCCTCCGGCGAAAGCCGCTCGTTTTCCGGGATCTTATCCGCCCCGAACACGCCCGCCAGGATCACCTCGTCGGCCTCCGACAGCGCGGCGGTGAACTCCCGCTGGAACACCTTCCTCCGGCTGGTATTCGAGCGGGGTTCGAAAACCGCAACGATCCGGCGCCCGGGGTACCTCGCGCGGACCGCCCGGACCGTCTCCCGGACCGCCGTCGGATGGTGGGCGAAGTCGTCGACCACCAGCACCCCGCGGAACTCCCCCACCACCTCCTGCCGGCGGCGCACCCCTTCGAACCGTTCGAACGTCCGGGCGACCTCCCCGGGGGGGAAGCCCAACCGCATCAGGGCGACCGCGACCCCGGCCGCGTTGGCGCCGTTGTGGATCCCCGGCAGGGGGAAGCGGAAATCGAGCGTGCGGCCGCGCCCATCCATGCGGAACGCGGTCATCCCTCCCGACTCCCCGGTGCCGCGCACCCTCCACGATTCGCCGCCCGGAGGCGCGACCGGGGCATCTCCCGTGGTCGAGTAGAACGCCACCGGGCATCGGGCCGTACGGGCGACCGCGACGACGTCCGGATAGTCCGCGCACGCGACCAGGAGGCCGTCCGGGGGGATGATCGCGGCAAGCCGGCGGAAGGAGTCCCGGACGTGATCGAGGTCCCGGTAGATGTCCGCGTGGTCGAATTCGATGCTGGTCAGCAGGACGGTCCGCGGGCGGTAGTGGAGGAACTTCGGCCCCTTGTCGAAGTAGGCGGTGTCGTACTCGTCCCCCTCGACGACGAATCGCCGACCGCCTCCGATCCGGTAGCTGACCGGAAAGTTCTTCGGCACTCCGCCCACGAGGAACGACGGGTCGTCGCCGAGAGCGAAGAGGGACCACGCGGCGAGCGCCGTCGTGGTCGTCTTGCCGTGCGTTCCGGCCACGACGATCGACTCGCGGCCGCCGATGAAATATTCCGCCACCGCCTGGGGCATCGAGAGGGTCCGGACCCCCCGCCGGACCGCCTCCTCCGCCTCCGGGTTCCCCCGCGACACCGCGTTCCCGACCACCACGAGCTCCGCGTCCGGGGGGATGTTCTCCGCGGCGTACGGGGAGAAGAGCCGTATGCCCATCGTCTCGAGCTGCGTGCTCATCGGAGGGTAGACGTTCGCGTCGGATCCGGTGACCCGCCACCCCTGCTCCTTCAGCATCCCCGCCAGCGACGCCATCCCCACGCCGCACGCCGCGATCAGGTGCGCATTCATCTAAGGTCCCAACCTCCTCCAGACGGCGTCGTGGATCCGGGGCCGCAGCGCGGCCAGCTTCCGATTATCGCTCCCGTGCACGACGCGGTTGGTCAGCAGCACGATGGAAATCTCCCGGTCGAGGTCGATCCAGAGGGAGCAGCCGGTGTAGCCCAGGTGCCCCGCGACGTTCCCCGGGTACAGCTCCCCGGCCTGGGACGTTCCACCCTCGGCGCGGGTGGGGGTGTCGAGGCCCAGGGTCCGCGGGCACCCGGCGGGCGCGGGGACGCGGGTCGTCATCGCCGTCGCCGACGGACGGGACAGGATCCGCCCCTCCCCCCGTCGCGCGCGCCCGAGCTCCCGCGCGAAGAGAAACAGGTCGCGCGCGGTCGAGAACACCCCCGCGTGCCCCGCAACGCCGCCCATGGCGGCCGCGTTCTCGTCGTCCACCTCGCCCGCCTTCTCCCTTCCCCGAACCTCCGAATACCCGGTGGGGACGACCTGACCGGTCTCGCATTCGCTCAATGCGGAAACCGGGAGATAGCACGTGTCCCGCATCCCGAGGGGACCGGTCACGTGCCTCGCGAGGAGCCGGTCCAGGGAGTGGAACCCGGCGACCTCGATCGCCCGCCCGAGGAGGATGTACCCCAGGTCGCTGTACTCCCACGCCTTGCCCGGGGCGTAGGACAGCGGCATGGACAGGATCTCCGAAACGATCCGGTCGTGCCCCTCCGACGTGCCGAAGAGCGTCCTCCCGGCCTCCGTCTCCGCCTCGAGAACCTTCTCGTACAGCGGACGCCAGGCGGGCAGCCCCGATGCGTGCGAGAGAAGGTGGGAGAACCGGATCTCCGCGACCCGCGGATCGGGAGCGGTGAACGGCAGGATCTCCCCGGCCGGCCCTTCCGGGGAGAGGCTCCCCTCCTGCGACAGGACGAAGAAGAGCGCCGCGGTCAGCGGCTTGGTCACCGACGCGACGTCGAAGAGCGACGCGGCGCGGGCGTACCCCGCGGACCGCTCGAGGAGGACCTCGTCCCCCCGGCCGACCAGCAGGACCGCCGCGGAGTACGCCCCGTCGTCCGCGCCGCGGTCGAGAAGCTCCGCGGCGTCCCGGAACCGGAGATCCCCCCCGGACGCGTTCCCCGTCACGCGGTTTCCACGGGGGATTCCAGGAGGAAGAGCCGTCCCGTCCCGTCGACGCGCGCCCGAACGCCGAAGGGGAGCGCCACGTTCCTGCCGTGGTGGCCGGCCGGGAATCCGTACCACACCGGGACGGAGAGCCGCTTCCCCGCCTCGTGGAAGACGCGGAGAATCCCCGCGGTGGTGTCGCCCCGCGCGGGGGCCATCTTTCCGACGACGATCCCGCGGATCTTCGCCAGCTTCCCGGACTGGATCCACTGCGTCAGCATCCGGTCGATCCGGTACGACGGTTCCCCGACGTCCTCCAGGAACAGGAGCGCGCCGCGGAAGTCGGGCTCGTGCGGCGTGGACAGGAGCGCGGTGAGCACGGAAAGGCACCCTCCGGTCAGCACCCCTTCCGCCTCGCGGCCCCGGACCCGCTCCATCGTCTCTCCCCACGGCTCCCGGGGGGATGTCTCCCCGGCCGAGAGTCGGCGGAAGGCGTCGAGTGCACCCGCGTCGTACCGCAGGGCGAGGTCCGCCGCCGCCATGGGGCCGTGAACGCAAGGGAATTTCAGGCGCGTGGAGACGTAGGCGAGAATCGCGGTCAGGTCGCTGAATCCCACCAGCAGCTTTCGCCGACGGGCCGCGGTCCGCCAGTCGAGCAGCGGCAGCAGCCGCGTCGTCCCGTACCCTCCCCGGGCCGCCATGACGGCCCGCGCCTCGGGCAGGGTCAGGGCCCACTCGAGCTGGCGAAGCCGGTGCGCCTCGGTTCCCGCGAGGTACCCGTCCGCCGCCAGCACTCCCTCGGCGGTCTCCGGGACGAACCCCGCCGCGGAGAGGCGGGCGATCCCCCGGTCGAGCCGGCCGCGGTCCACCGGGCCGGCGGGGGCGCAGACGGCGATGACGTCCCCTTTTTTAAGAGGAAGCGGTTTCCGCATCGGGCCTCCGGGGTGGGAGCAGGTACAGGAGATTGGCGGCGGTGAACAGCAGCGAGGCGAAGAGGATCGCCCCCGCGCCGGGGTCGCGGTTGGCGTCGAACACCGCGTACGGGGCGCCCCACGGGGTGGAGCCGAAATTCTTGATGTAGATCCCGTACCCGTCGTGGAAGAGCGGCTCGTTCGTCCGGATGACGCCGCGGGCGACCGGCGTGGTGTTCCGGAAGAGGGTCACCGCGGCCGAGAACTCCTTCGGGTACCCCTGCGGGGCCATCACCGCGTCGAACCGGTCCAGCCGCAGGACCCACCCCGTGTCCCCGACCGGGGCGAAGCCGCCCTGCGGCACGGCGACGCCCGGGATCCGGTCGCCGTAGAGCGCGCTCGCCAGGTGCGCGAGGACGACGCCGAGGAATGCGACGTGCATCACGTGGGGGAGGAGCCGCCTCAGGGTGACGGTCCCCCGGAAGATCTGCACCAGCCGCTCGAACGTGCAGCAGACGGCGTTCACGGCGAGCAGCCCGGTCGACGCCAGCAGTCCGTACAGCCACAGCGTCGGCCCGGGGTCGGCCGTCCCCTTCCGCTCGAACCAGCCGGCGAAGACCTGGGCGTCCATGTCGGCGAACAGCTCGGGGTACCGGCCCATCACGATGGACCCGGCCGCCCCGGCGGCGCAGAACGCCAGCGCTGCCCAGGAGCACGTCTTGAGGGAGGTGAGGAACCGCCAGAGCGCCTTCATCGGGGCATCAGAAGGAGTGGGAGCTGCGCAGCAGCAGGCTCACGCCGAGGAACGTGAACAGCATGACGCCGTACCCCGCCGCGGTGGCGCCCATCTCGAGCCGTTTCGTCCACCCCGGCCACCCCGCCTGTGCGGGGATGAATTTCAGGTGCGTGAGCGCGGCGAAGTAGATCCAGACGATCACCGACCAGATCTCCTTCGGCGTCCAGATCCAGTACGACCCCCAGGCGTAGAACGCCCAGACGCCGCCGCACACCATCCCGGCCGAGAACGCGGAGAAACCGTAGAGCGCGGATTTTCCCGCCGCGCGGTACACCGCTTCGCCCCCCTTCTTCAGGTAGACGATTCCCAGCGACAACCCCGCGGCGAAGAAGCCGTAGCCGAGGAAGGAGAGCCCGACATGGGTGGCGAACCACGGGGTGTCGAGCGCCGGATACAGTGGCGTCAGCCGCTTGTCGAGGAGCGCCGCCCCGGCCTGCGGAAGCAGCACCAGCGCCGACAGCGGCATCCACGCGGCCGCGGTCTCCGCCGACCGGCACAGGAGGAGGCCGGCGATGGCGCAGCAGAAGGAGAAGACGGTCAGCGACTCGAACAGCCCCGCCATCGGCGCGTGTCCCGATAGAAACCACCGGATCGCGAGGAATCCCGCGTGCAGGAGCGTGCCGGCGAAGAGCGGCGTCCTCCACGCGGAGGATGGGGCGACGCCGCCGAACCGGAAGCCGGCCTCCGCGCCGTACGCCGCGAGCGAGAGCCAGAACAGGATGATGTGAACGCCTTCCAAGCGGCCGCCGACGCCTCCGTTCCGGGGATTCGCGACCATGCTACCACGATCCGCATATAATGAATCCGCGCACACCCGCGGAGTGACACAGCGGAGGGTTCCTCGCAGGGGGCGTGTGGAGCGAGGCGGAGGTTGCGTCGAGAGGAACCCGCAGTGAGCGGGCGAAGATCGCGAACGTCCCCGAGAGGAAGCCCTCCGCGAGGAACGAAGCGGTGAAAGGGGAATCGGTACGTTGAACGGATCGGCGTGGGAAGCGGCGCTGGCGGCGCTGGAGTGGGGGAAGATCACGGCGCGGCTTTCGGGCCACGCGTCGTCGGAGCCGGGGCGCGTGCTGTGTTCGTCTCTGACGCCGGGGACCGACCTC
>JACRNP010000207.1 GCA_016234845.1 Deltaproteobacteria bacterium
CGCGTCCTGCGGGGACGCAGGTGCTCTTCACCGCCTCGGGCAGCGGTGGTACAGGGACCTATGAGTACGAGTACTGGCTCTTGACCGGCGGCGCCTGGACGGTGGTCCGGCCATACTCCACGACACCCACGTGGACATGGGATACCACAGGGGTTGCGAACGGGACGCACTATGTGACGGTGTACGTGAGAAACGCGGGTTCTTCCGCGGAGGTGGAAGCGCTCCAGCAGGTTTCATACGCGGTATCGTCACCCGCCACCGGAGTGACGCTGACTCCATCTCCGGCCGGCCCGCGTCCTGCGGGGACGCAGGTGCTCTTCACCGCCTCGGGCAGCGGTGGTACAGGGACCTATGAGTACGAGTACTGGCTCTTGACCGGCGGCGCCTGGGCGGTGGTCCGGCCATATTCCACGACACCCACGTGGACATGGGATACCACAGGGGCTGCGAACGGGACGCACTATGTGACGGTGTACGTGAGAAACGCGGGTTCCTCCGCGGAGGTGGAGGCGCTCCAGCAGGTTTCATACGAGCTACAGTGATATGAATTCATTGACTTCATGGACCGGAAATCCGATGACCAGGATATGGATTGTGATTCTCGGAGCATTGTTCCTTGTGTCACGAGTGAGCGCCGGGGAGCCCCCCGCCCTCGAGACGCCGAAGGACAAGGTCAGCTACGCCACCGGCGTCGACATGGTGAGAAGTTTTCAGCGGCAGGGGGTCGAGGTCGACCGGGATCTCTTTCTAAAGGGCGTGACGGACGGATTATCGGCCGGAGCGCTCCTCATGAGCGATGACGAAATCAATAAATCGCTGAAGCTGTTTCAGGCCCAACAGAAGATGAAGCAGGCTGAGCGGAAACAGAAACTCGCTGAAAAGAAGGCAAAACAGAGGCAGAACGCAACCACGATTGTCCCTGGTTCGACCGCCCCGGTTTTACCGGACAAACAGCGCCCCTGAAATTCGAAATCGTCTTAAGATTTTCCCGCTCTCTCCGATATAATACCCATGACCGTATCAAGTTAAGACTTCAATGTAAGGGAGCGACCGCATCCGATCCCCCTGGCCCCGCGTAGCGGACTTCCTGTCCCGCCGCAAGGAATTCGCCATGAAGAACCTGGTCGTCCTCAAGTTCCTCCTTCATCTGGCGATATTCCTCTCCGCGAACCATCTTGCGTACCTGGTGCGCTTCGAATTCAGCATCCCGCGGGATTTCGTGGCGGTGATGCGCCACACCATCCCCCTCCTGATCATCGCGAAGGCGTTCGCCTTCCTGGTATGCGGCCTCTTCCGCGGCTGGTGGCGGCACGTGGCGATCCAGGACGTCCCGCCGATAGTCGCCGGGTGCACGCTGGGGTCGGTCCTGTTCGCGGCCGGGGTCTACCTTGTGCCGGAGCAGACGCCGATCCCCCGGTCGATCTACATCCTCGACTGGGGCTTCACGCTGGCGTTGGTCCTCGGCACCCGGTTCTCGATCCGTATGGCGAAGGAGACGCTCGGGTTCGCCCAGCGGCGGGACGGCAGGCGGGTGCTGGTCGTGGGGGCCGGGTCGGCGGGCCGGATGATCGTGCGGGAGATCCGGGAGAATCCGGGGCTGGGCATGGTGGAAGTGGGGTTCGTGGACGACGACTGGCTGAAGGTCAACACCCGGATCTACGGCGTCCCGGTATTGGGGGGGCACTCCGACATCCAGGCGATCTGTGAAAAGCACCGGATCGACGAGATCATCATCGCCATCCCGTCGGCCACCCCGTCCCGCCTGCGGCACATCCTTTCCCACTGCAACGACGTGAAGGCCCGCGCTCGGATCCTTCCGGGGGTGGGGGAGCTGATCGGCGGGTCGGTCAGCGTGGCGCTGCTGCGCAACGTGGACCTCGAGGACCTGCTCGGGCGCGACCCGGTGGCGCTCGACGCCGACCTGCTCCACCGGCACGTCACCGGCCGCGTGGTGATGGTGACCGGGGCGGCCGGCTCCATCGGCTCCGAGCTTTGCCGCCAGCTCGCGGGGCTGTCCCCTTCCCGGCTGGTGCTGTATGAAGTAGCGGAGAGCCCCCTGTTCGACTTCGAGAACGAGATGCGGGATAAGTTCCCGGGCCTGGACATCGCGGTGATCATCGGGGACGTACGCGACCGCGCCAGGGTCGAGGAGGCGATGCGCGTCCACCGGCCGGCGATCGTGTACCACGCGGCGGCGTACAAGCACGTTCCGATGATGGAGCTGCACCCGGTCGAGGCGGTGAAGACCAACGTCCTCGGTACGCGGATCGTGGCGGAGGCGTCGGCCAGGTTCGGCGTGAAGCGGTTCGTGCTCGTGTCGACCGACAAGGCGGTCCGGCCCACCAACGTGATGGGGGCGACCAAGCGGCTGGCCGAGCTCGTCATCCACAACATGAACGGGGAAGGGAAGGACACGGTGTTCGTCGCGGTCCGGTTCGGCAACGTGCTGGGCAGCGCGGGGAGCGTGATCCCGATCTTCCGCAAGCAGCTCGAGTCCACGGGGAAGGTGACCGTCACCCACCCGGAGGCGTCGCGCTACTTCATGCTGATCCCCGAGGCGGCCGGGCTGATCCTGCAGGCGGGCGCGATGGGGGAGGGGGGAGAGGTGTTCGTCCTCGACATGGGCGAACCGGTGAAGATCCTCGACCTGGCAAAAAACCTGATCCGGCTATCCGGGAAGGAGCTCGGCGTGGACGCCGAGATCGTCTACACGGGGTTGCGCCCCGGGGAGAAGCTGCACGAGGAGTTGATCATCGAGGGGGAGGACGTGAACGGGACCTCCCACCCGAAGGTCATGAAGCTGATCGGCAACGAGAAGATGCCCGCCTCCTGGCCCCGCCGGCTGGAGGAGCTGATCATCGCCGCCATCACCGGGGAGCGCCGCTCCGTTGTGGAGAAGCTCGACGCTCTCGTGAAAGGGTACCGCCCCGCGTACGAATTCCACGGAGTCCCGGTCATGGCAACCGCCGACCCGCAGAACCGGGACGTTGATGAAAACCGCAGAACTTCCACGGAACACGAACACGGTTCCGCACTTTCGCCCGATTCCCCGCCCCGCCCCCCCACGATCACCCCCCCCTCGAAGTCGCTGCATTAACCCCCGAACCGCTTTCGGAAGGCGATCTGGAATCCCACGTCCGGCGCCGATTCGTTCAGGACGTTCTCCGCGATTCCCAGGTCCATCTCCACCCCGTCCGGAAGCGCGAACGTGAACCCGCCCATCAGGTGGACGGTCGACGTCAGAGGCTTGAACCCGTTCTCGCGGGACAAGGCCGTGTGCCCGTCGGCCTGGAGCTTGAGGGCGACCCACGAGGCGGGGGACCACCCCGCGCCGATCGTCCCGAACCCGACGACGGGACGGCGAAGGTCGCCGAGGATCGTGTCGGTGCCGATGTACAGGACTCCCGCCGAGGCGAAGAGCGCCGTGTTCCATCGGGAGAACGTAACCGGATCGAGGACCGCGATCCGCAACGACGCTTCCGTCCCGCCGCTGCCGGCGAGCTCCTTTTCATTCCCCGTGGGCAGCTTCAGCGCGGCGCGGAGCGCCGTCGGTCGTCTTGCGCCGCCCGGCAGGGAGAGGCGCCACGCGGCGGAAAGCAGGACGTCCCCGAACGCCCACGTGTCGTCCGTCAGGACGACGATCGCCGTCCCGTCCCGCGTGTACGTGTAGCCGAACCGGTCGCGAGGGTTCCCGGTTCCGTCGTTCTTCGGCTTGCCGATGAACCGGTGGAAATCGTCGATGAAGCCGTCCAGGAACCCGCCCGAGTGGTTGATCAAGGGCACGTCGATCCCGGCTTCGAGCCGAGGACCGGCCCCGTACCGCAGCGCCAGGGTAGTGCGCCACGTCTCGCCGTCGAGGGACGCCGACTGCCGGGGACCCGCGCCGCCGTGGTAGCTGTTCGCCGCGTCGACGACCAGCCGCGAAAGGACGGTTCCCGCCGGGGCGGTGTCGCCGTCCTCCGCGGGCGGCAGGCCGAACGCCTGGACCAGCGGGCTGAAGTGCCGGGCGTAGAAGGGGTGGATTTCGACCGCCTGCGCGGCCGGGACCGACAGGAGGATCTGCAGGAATGACAGGGCGGCGACCGCCCGCTGGTTCACCTTTCCCCCCAAAACGTCTCCACCAGCCCGACCTTCCAGGCGCCATCCTCCAGGAACATCTGAAGCGCCGCGGGGTGAGTCGCCCCCTTTTGGGTGATGAGGATCACCGCGCGCTCCCTCCCCACATCTCCGATTTCCCATCGGCCGCGCTCCAGCGGATCGTCCGGATCGAACCGGCGGACAAAGGCGTTCCAGTACGCTTGCGCGATCGTCCCCCCCGCCTCGAAATCCGCCGCGACCTCCTCCCGGGGAAGCGGTTTTTCTCCCTCGGCCGCGGCGGCCTTGACCGTGTCGTCCACGATCGCGCGGCGCGACTTCGCGCTCAAGGCGGAGAAGATCGCCGGGTAGTCTCGGTTTTTCATCGACAGGAAGAGCGACTCGGCGCGGGCCAGGATGGCGGGAACGGCGGGGTGGTGTTCATCCCCTGCGGAGTGAACGGGGCCCGGGTGCGCGGCGAAGGTGGCGGACAGGAGAAAAACGGACGCGCCCGCGAAGAGGAGGGCGCGCCGGGTGCGGCGGAATTCGGTGGACGCGTCGATCAGTGGTGCGCGGGCGTGGTGCTCCCGCCGCCCCCGCCCCCGGCGGCGATCCCGATGCCGATGACGGCGGCGGTTCCGGCGGCGATCCAGCCGATGGTTCCTGCGGACATCCCTTCCGCGGTCTTGGCGCCGGCGGCCTCGCCGGCATTGGCGGCCGGGGCCGAATTGGACGGAGGCGGAGCCGGAGCGGCCGGCTTCTTGTCGACGCCCGGTTCCATCGTCTTCTTCGGCCACGTTTCCCACGTGTCGGCGGCCGACGCGGTGATCGCGGACGAGATCGAGAAGCAGAGGAAGAGGGTCGCGGACAGGACGGCGGTCGCGGCCTTTCGGATGTGTCGGCATCGTTTCCTGTTCATTTGAAACCCCCTTTGGATACGGCGGGTTATCTTGAATCCTTGTACATCGAAGGCCGGTCGGTGTCAAGGAGCGGCCCAGCGTTGCGGCCGATCAGGTCGAACAGCGGCTGGTGGCGGTCGATGTCCTGCGCGACGTCGCGCGTCCATGGGGAGAGGCTGTACCGGTACACCGTACGCGAATCGCGCCCGGCGAAGAGACGGATCGGGATGTCCACGGCGATCCCCTTGTCGTGGTATCCGCGGTTGTACGGGTCCGTGAACATGGTCGTGCTCGTGGCGCTGTACCAGGCCGACAGCGTGACGCCGCCGATGAATTTCGACGCGGAGATCCGGACCCCCTTGTCGCCCGCCAGGAACCGGCCCGCCTTGACGTCGAGCGCCGAGCCGATCTCCGGCACGTTCAGCCGCCCCAGGAGCAGGACGGTGTGGTGATCGGCGCCGCCGCGGAAACCGAACGTCCCGTCGGGTGCGCGCTTTCGGACCACGCTCCCGGACGCCCCGGCGAGGACCCTTCCGCTCCACAGGGGGATCGCGGCCTCGCCGTCCGCGCCGCCGAACATCCGTTCGAGCATCCCCGCCTCCAGGCGGAGGTACGCCGGCTCCCGCGAGGCGAACGTCTGGGCGAAGAGAAGCCGCCCGAGGGAAACGTCCTGCCGCATGTACTCCGCCACGTCGCTGCGGACCGGGATCGAAAGCGGTGCGTTCGACGTGGAGATGTTGTTCAGCGGGTGCGCGTCCAGCTCCAGGAGCGACGCCCCCCCCTTCCAGGGGTAGACGGTAACTCCCCCGGCCGCTCCGAGCCGGTACTTGAAGAAGCCGGACGGGTCGTTCAGGAACGTTGCGAACGACGGCTTCAGGTGGTAGTCGTACCGGCGCCGGTGCGAGAGGTTTCCGGCCGGTCCGGAGAAGTCCGACGACCGGAATCCCGTCGATTCCCCGATCCGCTCCCGCAGGTCGGCGGTCCCGCGGGCTTCCGTCAGCGCGGGGCCGGGGACGGTGGCCTCGGCGACGGGGATCCCGTTCTCCGTGAACACGACCCGCACGTATTCGACGGTCGGCGGCACGAACGGGGCGATCGTCTCGAAGAGGACGGCGGCGGCGCGGGGGGTGAAGAAGTACCGGTCGTTCCGCGCGTCGACCCGCAGGTGGAAGCCGTCGGATTCGACCCCGATGTCGCTGAAGCCGGCTTCGGACAGGGCGAGGCCGATCCGGTCGGAAAGCGGCAGGCGGGCGGCTTCGGGGCGCTCCCGGTACGGCGGGTCGTATATCGGGACCAGCGGCCGGCCGATCTCGAAGTCGACGGAGGCGGAGATCCCGAGCTCGCTCCCGCGCTGCCAGCTCGCGGTCAGATCCAGCCAGCGGAGCGGCTTGACGCGGACGCCCAGGTTCACGGGCGAAGCGACGGCGGAGGGGAAATATTTCGGCTGCGCCGGGTCCTGCGTCTGCCGCTCGTAGCGGACGGGGGAGTATTCGGCGAGAAGCGACAGCCACGGCGTGGCGGCGAACCGCACGCCGCCGAAGGGGAGCGCCTCCCGGGCCCACTTCGCCGGGTCGGTGAGAAGCTCGAGCCTGAACCCCTCCCCCTGCGACGGGAGCGGCCGCCTGCCGAGGCGCCCGTTGCCGAACCCCAGCGAAAGGTCGAACGGGCCGATCCGCTTGCCGGCCACGACCGCCTGGGACGCCTGGAGTCGCGTCCCGTGCGGGTCGGAGATCGTCACGGCCACGGCGGGAAGGAATTTCCCTTCCTTGAGCAGCAGGAATTTCGCGTCGACCGCCTTGTCCTTGAAGTCGCCGTACGCGCCGTTATCGTTGAAACCGGGAACGCCGATAACCTGCGTCACCCGCGCGTTCACCTCCACCCGTTCGAACAGGCCGACGGTCCCGTAGTAGAACCGGTACGGGTGGACGTACGTGGAGCCGAGACGGTACCGGTTCCCGCGCATCGGGCGTGCGTCGGGGGTCTCGAACAGCCCGGTGACGCCGAAGTTGTTCGGCCCGTCGAACGGTTCTCCCGCGGTTCGGCGCGTTGTCGGGCGGGCCGGCGCGCCGGGGACGCGCGACGGGATCCGGAGCGTGTCGCCCTCGTTGAGCGGAACGTCCCGCGGGCTGTTCTTCATGAGCCGCGGGTGGGACAGCTCCACCGGGATGACCGTCGCTCCCCGCAGCAGTGTCGCGCCGGACAGCTCCGCATTGTCGGTATAGCCGCCGGCGGCGACGATCAGCGTGGACAGCGTCGCGTCGTGGGGAAGAGCGTGGGTGCCGGGATTGCGGACTTCCCCCTCCACGGACACGGTGACCGGACGCGGCCCCCCGATGGCGCCCGCCGGGCCGGCGGTGAGGTGCGCCAGGAACAGGCAGGCCAGGAGCGGGAGCCCGACGGTTTGGGAAGTTTTCCGGAAAACCATCCGATAGAGTATACCTCGACCGGGGCCGCTTCCCCGGGCGGGCGGTTCTGCGGTACTCTCTAAAGGCTTACCGGTATACACTTCGGATTCTCGGGGGACGCGGGATGAACGTGGCGATCGTGGGGACCGGGTACGTGGGGTTGGTGACCGGCGTGTGCCTGGCCGAGCGCGGCAACGAGGTGCACTGCGTGGATACGAACCCGGAGGTCGTCGAGAAGCTTAGCGGGGGGCAGGTCACCATCTTCGAGCCGGGGCTCGACGAGATCTACCTGCGCAACCTGAAGAAGAACCGGATCGCGTTCTCCGGCGACCTCGAGAAGGCCGTGGTCCCGGCCGAGATCGTCTTCCTGTGCCTGCCGACCCCTCCGGGCGAGGACGGCTCCGCCGACCTCCGATACATCCTCCAGGTGGCGGGGGACCTGGGGAAGATCTTCGCCCGCAATCCGGGCGCCGGATACAAGGTGATCGTGGACAAATCCACCGTGCCGGTCGGGACCAGCGAAAAGGTGCAGGCGGCCATCCGGGCGAACGCGGGGCCTTCGTTCGACTTCGACGTGGTGTCGAACCCCGAGTTCCTGCGCGAGGGGTTCGCGGTCGAGGATTTCCTGCGGCCGGAGCGCGTGGTGATCGGGTGCGCGAGCGAGCGGGCGATCGTCGCCCTCAAGGACCTGTACGAGCCGTTCCTCCAGCCGGGGAGCAAGGTGATCGTGATGGACGAAAAGAGCGCCGAGGTGACCAAGTACGCGGCGAACGCCTTCCTGGCGCTGAAGATCTCCTACATGAACGACCTGGCGAACTTCTGCGACGCGGTGGGGGCCGACATCGACAGGATCCGCGAGGGGATCGGGTCGGACTCGCGCATCGGGCACAAGTTCCTCTTCCCGGGCCTCGGGTACGGCGGGTCGTGCCTGCCCAAGGACGTGAAGGCGCTGCTTCGGAGCGCAAACGACGCGGGGGCCCCGCTGACGGTGCTGACCGCGGTGGAGACCATCAACCAGGAGCAGCGGAAGCGGTTCTTCCGGAAGATGGAGCGTCATTTCGGAGGGGAGCTCTCGGGCAAGCGCGTGGCGGTCTGGGGGATCGCGTTCAAGCCGAACACCGACGACACGCGGGAGGCGCCGGTCTTCCATATCCTCGACGAGCTGTTGAAAGCGAACGCGTCGGTCGTCGCGTACGACCCGGAGGCGATGGCGGGGGCGCGGGCCCGGTACGGCGACCGGATCGCGTACGCCGAGTCATCGTACGGCGCGCTGCAGGGGGCCGACGCGCTGGTGATCGCCACCGAGTGGAACGAGTTCCGCAAGCCGGACTTCGGCCTGATGAAGACGCTGATGCGGAACGCGGTGATCTTCGACGGCCGCAACATCTACGAACCGCGGAAGATGCGGGAACGCGGCTTCCTGTACCATTCGATCGGCCGGAAGGCCCACGAGGCCCACGCCCGGGTCTGACCCCCAGAACAGGGACGTTCACAGAACTCCCCCAGAAAAGGGACAGTGAAGGGGGAGGGAAGGTTCGATGACTGTCCCGGTTTTGATGAAGATTTGTGAACGTCCCTGTTCTGGGGGGTGGTGGAGGAGATAGGTGGAGCGGGTGCTGATCACCGGCGGGCGCGGCCTGCTGGGAGGCGAGATCGCGGCGGCGTTCCGGCCCCGGTTCGAGGTGCGGGTCACCGACCTGGCGGAGTGCGACGTCCTGGACGCCGCGGCGTGCCTCCGGGAGATCGGGCGTTTCCGCCCCCGGATTGTGGTCCATTGCGCCGCGTACACGGCGGTCGACCGCGCGGAGGGCGAGCCGGAGGCCGCCTTCGCCCTCAACGCCGAAGGGACGCGGAACGTGGCGGCCGCTTCCCGGGAGGCGGGGGCGGCGGTGGTCTCGTTCGGGACCGACTACGTGTTCGACGGGACGTCCGCCCTCCCGTACCGCGAAGAGGACCCGGTCCGCCCGCTCTCGGTCTACGGGAAGAGCAAGCTGGCCGCCGAGGAGGCGCTGCGGGAGGCGGCTGGGGAGCACCTCCTCGTCCGCACCCAGTGGCTGTACGGCCCCGGGGGGAGGAATTTCATCGGGACGATCCTGGAAAAGGCGCGCAAAGGGGAGGCGCTGCGGGTGGCGTCGGACCAGACCGGGTGCCCCACCTTCACGGTGGACCTGGCGCGGGCGGTTCTCGCGCTGGTCGATGCGGGCGCGCGGGGGACCGTGAACTTTTCCAACGAGGGGGAGACGACCTGGTACGGCCTCGCGCGGTTCGTGCTGGCGCGCGCGCTCCCCGGCTACACGGCGCTCTCTCCTGCGGCGACCCGGGATCTGCCGTACCCCGCGCCCCGACCGGCGTACGCGGTTCTGTCCAAGGAGAAGTATCGCGGGATCACGGGGGAGACCCCGAGGCCGTGGGAAGCGGCGGTGATCGAATTCCTGGAATCGAAGGCGGGAGAGGTGCGCTGACATGCTGAAGGCACTGGTGACCGGCGGGGCGGGGTTCATCGGATCGAACTTCGTCCGGTACGCGTTGGCCGCGCACGACGACTGGCAGGTCGTGAACGTCGACAAGCTCACCTACGCGGGGAACCTGGCGAACCTGGCCGACGTGGCCTCCGACCCGCGGCACCGGTTCCACCGCGCCGACATCTGCGACGCGGCGGCCGTCGCCCGCATTCTCGCGGAGGAAAAGCCCGACGCGGTGGTCAACTTCGCGGCCGAGACGCACGTGGACCGCAGCATCGACGATCCGTCCCTCTTCCTGAAGACGAACATCCTCGGGACGCAGGTGCTGCTGGACGCCTCGCGGAAGGCGGGGGTCGCCCGGTACCTGCAGATATCGACGGACGAGGTGTACGGTTCGCTGGGGGCCACCGGGAGGTTCTCGGA
>JACRNP010000208.1 GCA_016234845.1 Deltaproteobacteria bacterium
ACGGCGGGGACGCCGTCCCCGAAGTTCCCGGAACCGTGCCCCGCCAGGAGCCGCTCGACGAACCCCTTCTCGACGACCCCGTGCAGGCCGTCGCTCCCGTCGATGAATTTCCCGGACGGCCGCTCCAGCTCGCGGACGACGTGAACGGCCCGCGGCAGCGGCCCGCCGGCGACCCCGGAGCCCCCCGCGTCCCGGACGGCGCGGGCCAGCGCGAGGGCGCGGTTCAGCAACCCCTGGAAATCGAGCGCCCTCCTCCCCGCGGAGTCGTCCACGGCCGCCTCTCCGGCGGAAACGGTCAACCCCTCGAACGCCGGGTCGGAGGCGTGGGCGTACGACCGGATCGCGGATGCGACCAGGCGATCCGCCTCGGCGCGGAGGGATGGCGGCGTTTCCGGGTCCAGGACGACCCGGCGGAGGATCTGCAGCGCACGGTCCGCGTCTCCTTCGTCCAGCGCCGACCTCCCCTTCGCGATCTCCTCCCGCGCGATCTCGCCGTACACGTTCGTGCGGAGCTCGGAGACGAGCGCCCGGTATCGTTTTCCCATCTCGCGGGCCCGCGACAGCACGGCCGCGACCTTTCCCTCGTCTCCCCCGAAGAAGTTCGCGAGCTCTTCCTTGCGGAAATCGTCCGGCTCGTAGTCGTCTCCCAGGATCCGCTCGAAGTAGGGGAGGTCCCTGTCCGCCCGGGCGCTCTCGGCGATGTACCGGTTCAGGTCGCTGAGCGGCTCCCCGGTCCCGTCCTCCGCGCGGATGGCGTTGTACGCCGATTCGCAGAGGACCGCGACCATGTGCGGGTATCCGAAGACCCACTCCAGGATCGGGTGGACGATCGCCTGGTGGACGACGTTCGGGCGTCGTTCGTTCCTCGCGAGGAACGCCTTCGGGAGGAAGACGCACGGGGTGTATCCGTCCTCGACGCGGAAACGCTTCCTGCCCTCCCAATGAAGTTCGCCGTCCTTCTCCACGAGGAGGACCTCGCAGGTGGGGCGGGCGTTCTCGCGGGGGAACCCCTCGGCGGGCCCCAGGTCGACCACCCGGACCGCGATCCTCCCGCGGCGCAGGAGGGAAGCGATCTTCCCCGCCACCTTCTCCGCGCGCGCCGGGTCCGTCTCCGAGAGGATGGAAGGAGCCTCGCGCTTCGCGAGGAGCGCGATCGTTTCCCCCAGGATCGGCTTCGGCAGGGGAGACACCTTCCCATCCCGGATCTTCTCCGCGAGGAGCGCGGCGATCCCGCCGATCTCGACGAAGGAGATGGGGCGGTCTCCCGGCGCCTTCTTCGAGACGGCCTCCGGGCCGTCCGCCGGTCCCGGAGCGGCCGGGAGGATCGTCAGGAAGGAGGATTGCGCGGGGTCCTTGGCGAGGAACCGCCCGATCCACTCCTGCCCCCCGGGGGATGCCGCCACCTCTCCGAACGACCGGGCGTCGTTCCGCAGCCCCGCCCCGAAGCCGTGCTCGTACCCGTACCGCATCGCGAGGAGGGCGTCCCTCGCCGCGGCCCGCCGGGAGGAGCGGAGGTCCGGGGCGGGTTCCTTCGCGGGGGTTCGCGCCTCGAGAACGTCCCGGACCTCCGGGCGGGCGAACAGGAGGTGGAGCTCCTCCTTCTGCGCCGAAGCGATTCCGTCCCAGTTCCTGCGCGGGGTTATCCGCGCTCCGGACGCGAACTCCCGGACGACGGCGACCGCCCTCGGGAGGGCCGCGGAGGACGAGGCGAACTCGTCCGCCAGTCCGGTACCGACGGCGGCGGCTCCGTCCACCGGTTCGCCGTTCAGGCAGATCTCCGCCGCTTTCCATGGGCCCACGAGGCGCGGCAGGCGCTGCATGCCGCCGTACCCGGGGATGATGCCGAGCTTCACCTCCGGCTGCCCCAGGACGGCGTTCTCGGTGACGATCCGGTAATGGGCGCTCATCGCCAGCTCGTTGCCGCCGCCGAGGGCGAACCCGTCGACGAGGGCGACGACGGGGATCGGCAGCTTCTCGATCTCCGAAAAGACGGAGATGTTCTTCCACGCCAGCGCGTCGATCCCTTCCGCGGTCCCTCCGAGGAACTCCTTCACGTCGGCGCCCGCGACGAACGACCGCCCGGCCCCGGTCAGGACGATTCCGCTCACCCTTCTCCCCCCGATCGAGCCGAGCGTGCCGGCTTCCCGGACGACTTCGGCCAGCTGGGAGAGGATCTCCTCGCTCAGGGCGTTCAGCGCCTCCGGCCGTGTCAGGGTGACGACGGCCACGTCACCGGCGATTCGCACGTCGATGTACCTGCGATCCGAAGGCGAGGCCGCGAGGACGAGCTCCCCGCGATACGCCTCCTCGTACTCCGCGACGGTACGTCCCGGACGGTCGGCCTGGACGAGGGCGACCCCTTTCGGCCGGGTCATCGTGCCGTCGAGCATCTTCTGCTGCAGCGCGGGAAGGCCGGCGAGGTCGGTCACGTCGAGGTCATCCTGGTCCATCGCGATCCTTCCGGCGGAGAGCAGGCGCACCACCTCGGCCGCCTGCGAGGCGTGGTACATGTGGGAGCCCCGGATGGAGAGATCCGTCCTCGACCGGATCACGACGGTGCCGCACGGGAGGACGTCCCGCTCGTCGAAGTCCCGCGCCACGAAGGTGCTGAAGTGAAGGGTGGACTGGTCCGCGCGATCGACCACGACGTCCGGGCTCCTGCGGGGACCGAACACCTTCCACAGCGCCTTGCCGAGCGCCTGGGCGTGACGGGTGAATCCGGAGGCGTACCCCGGGTTCATCTTCCCGTCGGGGGTCAGGGGGTCGGGCATATCCTCCGGGAGGGTGAAGGCGTCCCGGTCGAGGATGCTCGACGAGGGGATCCCCGCCCGGCGCAGCGCCGATATCCCCCGTCTCTCCGTGGAAGCCGATGCGATCACGACGACTTCGGCCGAACGCTGCAACGCCGCGCGGACGAATTCCCGGGCGGACCGGTCGGCGCCCCACACCAGCACCCGCCGCCCGGGAGGAAGGCCGATCCCGTCGAAAATCGCCGCAGGCCGCGACGAGCGGAAGAGCACCTGCTTCTGGCGCATCCAGACCCACCGGGCGTCCATGACGAAACGCCTTCCATCGTGGAAGAAGGTCTCCCGGTACTCGCCCTTCAACCCTTTCCCCGTCGCTCCGAAGAACGCCAGCGCGCCGCCGGGGGACAGGACGGAAACCAGCAGGGGGAAATTCTCCCCCCCGGTGTGCTCGAACACCTTGTCCGCCGGCCGCCCGCCGTTCGCCGCGAATACCGCCTGCCGGAAGGGCTCCGTGGCCCGCTCCCACTCCTCGAACGGGAGATCCGGCGGGATGGCGCCGAAGACGCCCGGGGGAACGGCCCGCCGGTCCACGAACCCGTCCGCCATCCCGCGCGAGATCATCGCCTCCGCGAGTCCGGGGTTCGACCCGACGAGGAGGACGCGCGCGCCCATCGCCTTGGCGATCTGCGCTCCCGGAAAGCTGGTCCCCTTCCCGCCTCCCATCACGAGCACCGTTTCCCCGGGACGGACCGCCAGCCGCTCGACGACCGCCCGGTAGGCGGTCCCGTAGGTGAGCAGCATCGCGGCGAGCCGTTCCGGGGTAAGATTGCGGAGCGCACCCGTCGCCGGAATCGCCCGGTCCTGGTCCACCACCGCGAACTGCGCGTTGAACCCGTCGTGCGTTTCGTATCCGCGGATGTTGCGGCCGGTCCAGGAGTCGAGGATGACCGCCTGCCCGACCTTCACGGATGCGACTCCCGGTCCGGCGTCCACCACGATCCCGAAGGCGTCGCTCCCGGGAATGTGGACCGAGGCGGAATCCCCCTTTCCGAAAACGGGGACGGGCAGCCCCAGCGCGGCGAAATTCGTGTTGAAGTTGGGACCCGTGGCGAGGACGGCGACGAGCACCCTGTTCGCGTCGTTGGACCCGAGCCGGGGGGTCGGCACGGAGTCGACCCGTACCGAGCGGGACGGCGGACCGGATTCGTCCCGGCGGATCGTCAGCGCCCGCATCCGGAGGGGCAACGGAGTTCCCAGCACCGGGGGGGTGCCGGGCGGCCAGTATTCCGGGCGGGCATCCGGACGGAGCGTCATCGCGGTCTCCTTGAACGGGATTCGGTTCGCGGGGCCGACGGGTTCCCCCCGCGCGCCCCCTTTGGATGCGCATTTTCCCCCCGGGTCTCCGCCGGGGGAAATATTCGAACGGCCGGATGTATTGACCCCGGCGGCATTTCACGTATAGGATGGACCATCATTCGGCCCCATGGGGCAAGCAGAGGAGCATTCGTAATGGCGACAGGGACGGTGAAGTGGTTCAACGACGCGAAAGGGTTCGGCTTCATCACGGAGGAGGGCGGGGAGGACATCTTCGTTCACTTCAGCGAGATCAAGGGCGACGGGTTCCGCACCCTCGCCGAGGGCCAGAAGGTGGAGTTCGAGGTCACCTCGGGCCCGAAGGGGAAGAAGGCGGCGAACGTCCGCAAGGTCTGACCGGCTGATCCCGCCCCGTCCCGCGCAAGCGCCGCGCGTCGTGTGCACCGCGCGGCGGGAAGGCGGGGCGGGCGCGGTGGACACCTTCTGGAACGATCCGGAAAGTCGCACGGTGCGCCGCGGTGGATCGCCGTGGGGGAAGCGGGCCCGCATCCGCGCCCCGGGATTCCGGCTACTCTTCCGACAGGACGTGTGCCAGCCGCTCGACCTGTCGCCTCGTTTCCCCGATGTCTCCCGAATTGTCGATCACGTAGTCGGATGCATCCGCCTTCCGGCCGGCGTCCATCTGGGCGCGGAGGCGGGCGGTCGCCGCTTCCATCGATATCCCGTCGCGCCGCATCAGCCTTCGCAGCTGCGCCTCCGCGTCGCACCGAACGGCGATGACCGCCTCGACGAGCCCTTTTCGTCCCGATTCGTGGATGAGAGCGGCCTCGACGACCGCGAGGGGAATCCCCCTCCGCGAGAGATCGTCCAGCGCCGATTTCATCGCCTCGAGGATGGCGGGATGCGTGATCTCCTCCAGCTGCGCCCTCCGCGCGGGATCGGCGAAGACGACGGCGCCCAGCCGCTTCCGGTCGATCGCCCCGTCGCTCCCGACGATTCCCGGCCCGAACGCCCGGACGACCGCTTCGTAGGCCCGGCCTCCCGGCGCTGTGACCTCCCTCGAAATGCGGTCGGCGTCGAGGACCGGGATCCCCAGATCGCGGAGCATCGAGGCGACCGTGCTCTTTCCGGAAGCGATATTTCCGGTGAGTCCGAAGATCCGCATGCCGCGCATTATAACAGCCGGCCGCCCCGTCGTTGACTTCCCGCCGGACGCGGTGTACGGTTTCGGGGTGAACGGCGGTTCATTTCACGCGGGCGCGGGGAGGTCGGAATGGCGGATCCGGCGGTGAAAGCATTCTTCGATGGATTGGCGGCGAAACTGGCGGCGAAACCCGAGAAACTCGCGGGGATGGATTGCGTCTACCGGTTCCGGATCGGCGAGGCGTCGTACGGCGTGTCGTTGAAAGGGGGAAAGGCGGAGGTGGCGGCGGGCGAGCCCGCGTCGTCCAACTGCACCGTCACGATGACGGAGGCCGACTTCCTGGATCTCGTCGCCGGCAGGCTGAACGGCCAGATGGCCTTCCTCACGGGAAAGCTTACGGTCGCCGGCGACATGGGACTGGCCCTCAAGTTGGGGTCGTTCATCGGATAAGAGGCGATGGACGCCGCGGGATCCGCCCGCGAGGCGGCACGCCTCATCGGACGCCGCGGGAACGCCGTTGCGCTGACCGGCGCGGGGATCTCGGTGGAGAGCGGGATACCCGCGTTCCGCGGCGCGCAGGGTCTGTGGGGAAAGTACGATCCGATGGAGTACGCGACCCTCGGCGCGTTCCTCCGGGACCCCGCCAGGGTGTGGGAGATGCTCTCGGAGATGATCTCCCTGTGCGGCGGGGCGGCGCCCAATCCCGCGCACGTATCGCTCGCGGGGCTCGAGGCCGGGGGATTCCTCCGGGCGATCGTCACGCAGAACGTCGACGGCCTTCACCAGGCGGCCGGCTCCCGAAGGGTGATCGAATACCACGGGAACATGGACGAGCTGGTCTGCATCTTCTGCTGGAGGCGGTACGCGACGATCGAGCGGTGGGTGGCGGGCGCCATCCCCCGGTGCGACTGCGGGCGGATCCTGAAACCCAACGTCGTCCTCTTCGGCGAACCGATCCCTTGGCTGGCGCAGGAGCGGGCGGAAGAGGAGGCGCGCACCTGCGGCGTCCTGCTGGTCATCGGCACCTCCGCCGAGGTGTCCCCCGCCTGTGAAATCCCGCGGATCGCGAAACGAGCCGGCGCGGCGGTCGTGGAGGTGAACCCGGAGGAGACCTCCCTGAGCCGGAACGTGGCGGACGTGCATCTGCGGGGCGCGGCGTCCGAGGCCCTTCGAATGGTGCGGTCGGCATTAAATAATTTAACCCCCCCCTAAATGTTTTTCCGCCGAATGCCGAAACAGAATACCGGATCGTTGTAATTTCAATGGATTTTGAGCATGGCGGAAGCGGCACGCTCATTGCTTTTATCCGTGGCAGGGGGTGGATCATGTCGGGTCGCCGAGGGTTCACGCTGGTCGAACTGCTGATCGCGCTGGCGATCGTCGCGATCGGAGTGACGATCGCCACGACCAACTTCTTCACCTGGCAGGGCCACTACAGCGGGGTGGGCTTCCAGCGGGAACTTCTCTCCCTCTCCAACGAGGGGAGGACCCGGTCCCTGTCGTCTTCGCTCCAGCACCGCCTCCTGATCGACATGATCGCCGAAACGGTGGCCCTCCAGCGGGGAAACGCGGGGACCGGATCCACCGTCTGGACCGATGCCGCGCCGAGGATCACGGGTGAGAGGGGAGCCGGGATCGACAATATCGTCTGCGTTCCCGCCGCCGCGGTGCCGGGCCCGTTCGCCCTGATCTTCAATCCGAACGGCGAGGTCCTCGTGCAGACCAATCCCGCCTCCGTCGCCACCATAACGCCGTTGACCAGCGCCAACATCCACCTGTCCTCCCAGAACGCGGCGGACCTGGCGACGATGCAGCTTTTCGGGTGGACATCGAAAGCGAGGTTGGTCAATGGCTGGCTGTGACCGTCGGCAGGAAGGGTTTTCCCTCATCGAGGTGCTGGTCGCCCTCGTGATTCTCGCCGTGGGTCTCCTCGGGCTCGCGGTCTTCCAGGTGACCGCCATCAAGGGAAACGCGATCGCCTCGAAATGGACCGTGGGCACGGAGCTGGCCCAGGACCGTCTCGAGCGGTTCCGGCACGTCGGCTGGGACAACATCGTATCTTCCGCCGCCGGGGGATTCACCGCGGGCCCCCCTCCGGCGCCGGTGTACGCGAATCTTCCGGCGGCGGCGGGGGACAACACCACGGTCCGGGGAACGCGCTTCTACAGGGTCTGGTCGGTTACCACCGATACGCCATCGCTCAAGACGATCACCGTGTGGAGCTGCTGGCAGGACGACCAGGCGGTCTGGCACAACGTGATGCTCGTCACGCAACGCTCGAACATCGGGGGGATCTGAGATGCATCGTCATCCCGAGAGCGGTTTCACGCTCGTGGAGGTCATGGCGGCGCTGGCGATCCTGACGATCGCCATGACGGCGGTGTTCGCGACCTTCACGAGCCAGCAGAAGTCGTTCACGACGCAGAACCGCGTGGCCGAGATGCAGCAGAACATCCGCCAGGCGATCGAGCACATGACACGGGACGTCCGGCTCGCCGGGTACGGAATCCCCGACAACGTGACGATCCCGAACAGCGTGGTCGCAGCCGGGGTCACTTCGATGCGTTCGATCTACGCCAAGGACAACACGGCCGGACCCGACGAGATCTTCGTCCTGTACCTCTACGACATGGACGTGAACCAGCCTCCGACGACCATCACCGCCAACATGCCCAATGCGTCCGCCGAGCTGAACGTGGCCAGCGTCGCGGGATACATCACCGGGGACCTGGTGATCATCTCGAACGGTACGAACGCGGATCTGTTCGAAGTGACCGAGGTGCAGTCGGCGGCCCTGAAGCTGCAGCATAATCCCGGAGGATCCGCAAGGAACTACAACAACCCCGGCGGGCACAGCATGTGGCCGTCCGGCGGATACGGAACCGGCTCCACGCTGGCGAAGGCCCGGTTCGCGCGGTTCTTCATCGATTCCACCGACCCGGCCCACCCGACCCTCATGGTCGACCGGATGGGGCCTTTTCCCCCTCAGCCGCTCGCGGACGATATCGAGGACATGCAGTTCACCTACGGGCTCGACACGGACGCCGACGGGACGGTCGACACCTGGACTCCGTCCCCCGCCTCCCCGGCGCAGATCCGGCAGGTCCGGATGCAGCTTCTCGCGCGGACGCGTTTCACGGAGCAGGGTTGGGCCGAAACGCGGCCTGCCCTGGGAAACCGCCCCGGAGGGACCGCCGCCGACGGATACCGCCGGAGGGTGCACGACATCGTGATCGACGTGCGGAATTCGGGAGTGTGAGGGAGATGAAACCGTTGAACGAAAGAGGAAGCGCGCTCCTCGTCACCATGATGCTCCTGCTGATCCTGACCGCGATCGGCATCTACGCGTTCAGCGTGTCGACCACCGAGATGGCCATCGCGCTGCAGTCGAGGGCGGGGACCGCGGTCGTGAATTCCGCGGATTCGGGGGCGCACGTCGGGATCGACCAGGTTCCCGCCGTGTTCTCGGCGCTGCAGCCGGGAGCCCTCTCCGACGGGTCGAGCTACAGCTGGACGTCGCGGGCCACGGGCTCGCTGACGATCAAGCCGGGATACGGGTCGAACTACCGGTTCGCGGATTTCGAGGTGACCAGCATCGGCATTCCGCCTCCGCAGTACGTCGGACAGCGGACGGTGCAGGCGGTGGTCAACTACGGGCCGGTTCCCGTGGGGACGATGTATTGAGCGCGTTTTTTCCGGTTGACCGGAACAGGAGGATCCCGATGAAGACGAGACACGCTTCCGCCTGGCTGGCCCTGCTGTTGTCGGCCCTGATCGCGCTGCCGCCGGCCGCTTTCGCCGACGATACCGAGATGTTCACGACGTCCGCCAACCCGAACGTGCTGCTGATGCTCGACAGCACCGGGTCCATGTCCACCACCGCCGCCGGGACCGCGGTCGGGGACCTCGACGGGGACGGCCGGTCGAACACGCGGATGGACATCCTCTGGAAGGTCGTCTACACCCTCCTGAACGCCGACCTGAGCATCCCGAGCGGAGTCACCGGGAGCGGCACCACCTGGACGTGCGAGACGGAGCGTCGGATCCGGACCCGGGACAATCCGTACAGCCGCATCCGGGTCGACGGGAACAACTGGGACCGTTTTCCCGCGTCGGGGACGGTGCAGATCGGGAGGGGAAGCACCACGGAGTCGGTCACGTACACCAGCAAGTCGATCAGCGACGGGAGGTACTATTTCAATTTCAGCCCGTCGATCGATTTCCAGAATTCGTACGACGAGGGCACGACCGTATCCTACACCGACACGGGAGGAACGGGATCCGCGTACACGACCCCGTACCCGACGAACCACTCCGAGGCGATCGGGTCGGACTACCTGAACAACCTGACGACGGCGGACGAGGAGATCCTGAAGGCGAGGATCGGGCTGATGACGTTCACGTCGGACAGCGTTCCCGGCCTGGCGATCCACCGGCAGGTGGCGAAATCCGCCCCGAACGCCCCCCCGTTCGAACCGACCTACCGGAACATCTGGTCGACGATCACGCCGGTCGTCACCCCCGGAGGGATGACGCCGGCGGCGCAGGCCCTCCAGCTTGCGAAGACGTTCTTCGACACGGCGGACAACACCTCGCAGGTGTGCCGGCAGGATTTCGCCGTGATGGTGAGCGACGGCGAGGACACCGTGGGAGGGGTCGACGGGGCCACCAGCGGGCTTACCTCCATGAGCGGCGGGGTGTACACCGCCGGCCAGACCGCGCGGAACAACGCGGTGATCCACATGGCGTCGGACCTGAAATTGCGCTCTCCTTCCGTGAAGCTGTTCACCGTCGGAGTCGGGGTGGGGACCACGGCGGACACCACGCCGGAACTGAGGGTTCTGCGGGACGTCCTGCGCCGGGCCGCGGAACAGCTGAACGCCCAGGCGACCGCCTCGGAGTACACGACCATCAGCACGCAGCCGGACAACACCTCGCGCGGGGCGGGCAGGGCGTTCTTCGCCACCGACGCCACGGAGCTGTCGAACTCGATGCGGAACATCTTCCAGCAGATCACGTCGGGGATGTACTCCTTCACGGCGCCGACCGTCGCCTCCGTCCGAATGACGGACCGGAACTACCTCTACAAGGCGAGCTTCACGCCCGCCGCGCCGCCGGCGACCTACTGGGAGGGGCACCTCGAGGCGCTGTCGATCAACACAGACGGGACGATGACGTCCCATTGGGACGCGGACAACGTCCTCAAGGCGGTCACGGACGTCTCGACCCGGAACATCCACACCTCCACGACCACGGACAACGTCACCTGGACCCGCACGGCGTTCACGACGACGGCCATCACCCCAGCGATGCTCGGCGTCGACAACACGGCGGTGCGCGACGACGTCGTGAATTACGTGCGGGGAGCCAACCACGACAACAACGCCAAGCTCGGCGACATCTTCCACTCCAAGCCGGTCGTCGTCGGCCCCCCGTCCCGGTTCTTCTTCGACGAGGGGTATTCGACGATCGTGGGGTCCGGCGCGACACAGAGCTTCGCCGACGCCAGGGCGACCCGCAAGCGGGTCGTATACGTGGGGACGAACGACGGGATGCTGCACGCTTTCCTGAGCGGCACCTATCACCCCGCCTCGGGGCTCACGCCGGCGTTTTACGACAGCGGGACGGGGGAGGAGCTGTTCGGTTACGTTCCCGGGATGCTCCTCGGCAACGTGGAGAATTTCCTTCCCGGGGAGCTGACGTCGCACGGATATTACGTGGACTCCTCCCCGCGCGTCGGGGACGTCTGGCTCGACGCGAACGGCAACAACGTCAAGGAGTCGTCGGAGTGGCGCACCGTGCTGATCGGCGGGCTCCGCAAGGGGGGTGACGGCTACTTCGGGCTGGACGTCACCGATCCGGACGCGCTGGATTACCCGGGCGTATTGTGGGAGTACACGGACGGCGCCAACCTGGCGGAGACGTGGTCCGAGCCGTTCATCGGGAAGGTCCGGATGAAGGAGTCGCCTTCCGACGACGTCAGGGACCGCTGGGTGGCGATCTTCGGCGGCGGCAAATCGACCGCGGGGACGGTCGGCGCATCGATGACCGTGCTGGACATCAAGACCGGCACGGCCCTCAAGGTGTTCACCACCGGGATCGACAACGTGATTCCGGCCTCGCCCACCGCGGTTCTCGACGGCGCCGGGTACATCAAGTTCGCCTACGTGCCCGACCTCGACGGTTCCGTCTACAAATTCGATTTCCGGACGACGGGTCTCCGGAGCACCGCGTTCTCCGAGTGGACCGTCGCGAAGGTCTTCCAGGCGTCCTCGGGACAGCCGGTCTACCATCGGGTCGAGCCGGCGAGCGTGAGCGAAAGCCTCCGGTACCTGTACTTCGGGACCGGCGACCAGGAGTTTCCGGTTTCGAACCCGGCTACGGGAAAGTTCTACGCGGTCAAGGACACGGACGCCATGCCGTCGACGGCGCTCACGGAGAGCAATCTCGCCAACCTCTCATCCAGCATTCTCAGCCTGACCGGGGGAACCGTCCCCAACAGCCAATCCGGATGGCTCATCGATTTCTCCTCCGTTCCTTCCACCCCGAACGACACGAGGACCCACTCCGGGGAGAAGGTTCTCTCCGATCCCGTGGTGTTCTTCAACGGCGTGTTCTTCACGACGTTCACCCCCAACGCCGCGGATCCGTGCGGCGGCGGCGGGGTGGCCCGCGTCTACGGGCTGAACATGTTCAACGCGGGAGCGGCCCTCGAGTCGATCGCATCGCTGGGGGAAACCTCCGCCGCGAAGGTGCCGTACCACGTGTACGCCGGCGGCGCGGGGAGCGAAGGCGGTATTCCGTCGAGCCCTTCGCTGTCGATCTATCCGTCCGGCCAGTCGTCGATCTTCGTGGGGTTCTCGACCGGCGTGGTCAAGGAGATCAAGATCGAATCGCCCACGCAGATGAAGTCGATCAAGTCGTGGAAGGAGATGTTCTAGGTGAAGGCGGCGGCCGCACTCTTCGCGTGCCTCATCGCCGTCTCCGGAGGCGGGTGCGGAAAGGGGGAGGCCCCGGCCCCGCGGGGGAGCGCCGTCGGTACCCTCACGGCGGAAGCTCCGGCCCCGGTCGCGGCGGGCGGCGGGGAGGAGGCCGTTCCGCCCATGAGGGACTTCTCGGTGAACGTGACGCCCCTCTCTCCGAGCCGGATCGCCCCGCCGTCGATCTCCGTCCGATCCCCGGGGGGTCGGGGGGCGGAGCTCCTATCCGTTCAATGGTACGTAAACGGGATCGTGGAGGGGAACGACCCGACGCTCGCTCCCTCGCGTTTCCGCCGCGGGGACAGGATTCGCGCGACCGTGAAACTGCGCGGCAACGGCACGGAGAGGCTCCTGTCCGCCCCGGAAGTCGTCGTCGCGAATTCGCCGCCGGTCGTGACGGACGTCCGGCTGGAGCCGGCGGCCCCGATCACCGGGAGCGTGATTCGGGTCGTCGACCGGGAGCAGGACGCGGACGGGGACGCGGTGAAGTGCCGGTACGGGTGGCACGTGGACGGCGTGGACGTGAAAGGGGAGGGGGAGTCGTTCTCCCTGGCAGGAGTGAAAAAGGGGTCCTGGGTCCACGTGACGGCGACCCCGAGCGACGGGATCGCCGAGGGGGCGTGGAGGGATTCCGCGCGGCATCAGGTGGTGAACGCCCCTCCCGTGGTGAAGAACTCCCCCCCCGTTTCGCTTCCTCCATCGAGACTGTTCCGGCACACCATCGTCGCGGAGGATCCGGACGGGGATCCGCTGACCTTCGAGCTCTCCGCCGCGCCGGAGGGCGTCGCCCTTTCCGGGTCGACCCTCGCATGGGCAGTCCCCGAGGACGCCATCGGGAAGCCGGTCACGATGGTGGTCACGATCTCGGACGGCGACGGCGGACAGACCGTTCAGACCTATTCGATGACGATCCGCGGAAACTGATCGATCGGAACGACGGGAGGAGTGGAAGGATGAACCTATCGAAGAAGGTCGTGGCGTTCGTCTCGTTCGCGCTGTGGTTTTCCGTGGCTCCGGCTTCCCGCGCGGAGACCGAGTACCTGCTGGTGAACGGGGAGCGGGCCGTCATCGAGGGGAAGAAGCTGATCCTCATCGGATCCGATTCGCGCCGGTGGACCGCTCCGGACGGGAAGTACCATACGAAGGGGGAGCGATACACCATCACCGTGAAGGGTAACGAGATCTGGATCAAGGACCGGATGAAGGGCCGCCCTTAAAACCCGCCCTTCTCCGGCACCTTTGAGGTCGACTTGCCTCACGGCTCTCGCTTATAGTATTTCTCCATGGAAAATCGCAGGAAAACCCGCCGCATCCTCGTCGGAGGCGTGCCTGTGGGCGGGGGCGCGCCCGTCTCCGTCCAGAGCATGACGAACACCGACACCCGCGACATCCGGGCGACGCTCGCCCAGATCCGGTCGCTGGCCCGCGAGGGATGCGACATCGTCCGGGTCGCCGTGCCGGATGCGGAAGCGGCCCGCGCGTTCCGGAAGATCAAGGCCCGGTCCCCGCTCCCGGTGGTCGCGGACATCCATTTCGACCACCGGCTGGCGATCGCCTGCGCGGACGCGGGGGCGGACGCCCTGCGGATCAACCCGGGGAACATCGGGGGGGAGAGGAACACCTTGCTGGTCCTGGAGGCGGCGAAGGCGAACCGGATTCCGGTCCGGATCGGAGTCAACGCCGGCTCCGTGGAGAAGGATCTGCTGGCGAAGCACGGGGGACCGACCCCCGCAGCGCTCGTCGACAGCGCGTCCCGATTCCTGCGGATCTGCGGCAAGGCCCGTTTCCGCGACCTGAAGTTCTCCCTGAAGGCCTCCGACGTCCGGACCACGATCGAGGCGTACCGCCGGTTCTCGCGAAGGTACCCGTACCCGCTGCACGTCGGCGTCACGGAGGCGGGGACCGTGTTCTCCGGAACCGTCAAATCCTCCGTGGGGATCGGCGTCCTTCTCGAGGAAGGGATCGGCGACACCTTGCGGGTTTCCCTCACCGGCCCGCCGGAGGAGGAGGTCCGGGTGGGGTGGCAGATATTGAAGAGCCTCGGTTTGCGCCGCCGCGGGCCGGAGTTCGTCTCCTGCCCGACCTGCGGCCGCGTCTCCATCGACATCGTCGCCATCGCCTCCGAGATCGAACGCCGCCTGTCCGACCTTCCGGTTCCGATCACCGTCGCCGTCATGGGGTGCGCCGTCAACGGTCCCGGCGAGGCGAAGGGGGCCGATGTGGGCGTGGCGGGAGGGAAGGGAGAGGGCCTCATCTTCCTCAAGGGAAAGGTGCTGAGGAAGGTGAGGGAGAAGGACATCGTGGCCGAGGTCGTCCGCCTGGCGCGGACGCTTGGCTAAGGGGAGGACGTCCACGTGATCCGATATTCCGGCTACCTGATGCCCACCACCAAGGAGACCCCGTCGGACGCGGAGGTGGTCAGCCACCGGCTGATGCTTCGCGCGGGCCTCATCCGGAAAGTGGCCTCGGGGATCTACAACTACCTTCCGGCGGGGCTTCGCGTCCTCCGGAAGGTCGAGCGGATCCTGCGGGAGGAGATGGACCGCGCGGGCGCCATGGAGGTGCTGATGCCCGCCGTCGTGCCGTCGGAGCTGTGGAAGGAGAGCGGTCGGTGGGACGCCTACGGAAAGGAGCTGCTCCGGTTCCGGGACCGGGCGGACCGGGAGTTCTGCCTCGGCCCCACCCACGAGGAGGTGATCACCGACCTCGTCCGCCGCGAGATCCGTTCCTGGCGGCAGCTGCCCGTGAACCTCTACCAGATCCAGGACAAGTTCCGCGACGAGATCCGTCCCCGGTTCGGCCTCATGCGCGGGCGGGAGTTCTTCATGAAGGACGCGTACTCCTTCGACGCCGACGAGGAGGGCGCCGCGGAATCGTACCGCAGGATGTACGACGCCTACTGCCGCATCTTCCGGAGGATGGGGCTGGATTTCCGCGCCGTGGAGGCCGACACCGGCTCGATCGGGGGGTCGAGCTCCCACGAGTTCATGGTGATCGCGGAATCGGGCGAGGATGCGATCGTCTCCTGCGTCTCCTGCTCCTACGGCGCGAACGTGGAGAAGGCGGAATGCAAGCCCTCCGAAGCTCCGACCACGTCGGAGACGCCGGGCGGAGCGAAGGAGGGCCCCCGAAAGGTCTCCACCCCCGGCAAGCGAACCATCGAAGAGGTGTCCGCCTTCCTGGAGATCGATCCCGCGACGTTGATCAAGACGCTGATCTTCGAGACGTCGGCCGGAGATGTCGCCGTCCTCGTCTCCGGCGACCGGGAGGTGAACGAAGCGAAGGTGAGGAATTTCCTGGGGGCGGACTGGGTCCGGCTGGCGGGCGAGGAGCGCGTCCGGGGGATCACGGGCGCCCCGTCCGGGTTCGCGGGTCCGGTCGGTCTCCGCCTGCGGGTGATCGCGGACCATTCGGTCCGCGGGATCGCGTCCGGGGCGACCGGCGCCAACGAGAAGGACGCCCATCTCGTGGAGGTGGTTCCCGGGAGGGATTTTCTCCCGGAGGCGTGGGCGGACCTGCGCGTCGTGACGGATCGGGACCCCTGCCCCCGCTGCGGCTCCTCCCTCCGCTTCTCCCGCGGGATCGAGGTGGGACACGTCTTCCGGCTGGGGACCAAGTACAGCGAAGCGATGCGCGCGGTCTACCTCGACGCGGACGGAAGGGAGCGGGTGGTCGTCATGGGGTGCTACGGGATCGGGGTGGGCCGGACGGCGGCGGCGGCCATCGAGCAGAACCACGACGAGGACGGAATCGTCTGGCCGGTCTCGATCGCCCCGTTCGAGGTCACGGTCATACCCGTGAACGTGAAGAATCCGGACGTCGCGGAGAGGGCCGAGGCGCTCGCCGCCGCCCTGTCCGCACGCGGCGTCGAGGTCCTCCTGGACGACCGCGGGGAACGGCCCGGGATCAAGTTCAAGGACGCCGACCTCTCCGGGATTCCGGTGCGCGTGACCCTGGGCGAGAAGAACGTCGCGGCGGGGTTCGGCGAGATCCGCGACCGGAAGTCGGGAGAGACGGCCCGGGTCGAGCTTTCGCGGCTGGAGGAGGAGGTGTCCGCGATGGTCGAAAGGAAGCGGGCGGAGTGCGCGCCGTGAAGGACCGGATCATCGTCGCTCTCGACACCGATTCCCCGGAGGCGGCCCTTGCGACCGTCAAGGCCCTCTCGGGAGAGGTCGGGATGTTCAAGGTGGGGATGGAGCTGTTCCCGCGAGGCGGGCCGGAGCTGGTCCGGCGGATCCGCGAGGCGGGCCACGGCGTTTTCCTCGACCTGAAGTTCCACGACATTCCGAACACCGTGGCGGGGGCGGTCCGTTCGGCGGCGGCGCTGGGATGCCGGTTCGCCACCGTCCACGCCTCCGGCGGGAGGGCGATGCTCGCCGCGGCGGCGGAGGCCGCGAAGGGAACGGGAACGACCGTCCTGGCCGTCACGGTGCTGACCAGCCTGGACGATGCGGACCTGGCCGACGTCGGTTTTTCCTCCGGCTCCGCGGACGCCGTCCAGCGGCTGGCCGGCCTCGCCGTCGCGTCCGGCGCCGGCGGGATCGTCTGCTCCGCGAAGGAGGTGGCGTCCGTCCGCGCGCGCGTCGGGCCCGCCGTCGTCCTGGTCACCCCGGGGGTCCGGATGCCGGGGGAAGACGCCGGAGACCAGAAACGCGTCGTGACCCCCGCGGACGCGATCCGTCGCGGAGCGGACTACCTGGTCGTCGGAAGGCCGATCACGAAAGCGGCCGATCCGAAAGCGGCCGCGCGCGCCATCGCGGCCTCGATGCGCACGTAACGGGAGGGATCGGCGGAGCCGCCGCAGGAGGGGGGGCGCAGTGAGGTAAAGCGCAGCCGTGCAGGTTCACCGCACGGCGAGCCACGAACGGAGCCCCCCCTCCGAGGCGGCGCAGCCGGTCGACGTGTGTATATGAAATGGAGCAGTGAGGAAGGAGAACGGTCTTGAAGGATCCCGGCGGCTCGATGTGGGTGACCGGACGGCATCCCGTCGAGGAACTCCTCGCATCGGCGACGCAGCGGGCCCGCAAGGTCCTCTTGAGCGATGCGGTCCCCAAGGAGGTGCGGGCCGGATTCGAAAGGAGGGCGAAGGAGCTCGCCCTGCCGTGCCTCACCTGTCCCCGGCAGGAGTGGGACCGCAGGACGGGGGAGCGCGAGGGGGCGGGGATCGCGGCGGAGATCGCGGAATACCGGTACGCGGAAATGGAGGAGTGGATCTCGGGGGTGCCGGAGACCGCGAGAGCGTTCCTGCTGGACGGCGTGACGGATCCGCAGAACCTCGGGGCGATCCTGCGGAGCGCCCTCGCCTTCGGGTTCGACGGGGTGCTGATCCCGGAGGACCGGTCCTGTCCGGTCACCGGGACCGTGTTCCGGTCTTCCGCCGGGGCGGCGGCGCACCTCCCGGTCGTGCAGGTGAAAAACCTCGCGAGGGCGATCGAGCGGCTGCAGGAGGCGGGGTTCTGGGTCTTCGCGGCGGCGGGGGAGGAAGGGAGCGATCTTGCCGGCTTCGATCCGGCGAAACGCACGGCCGTGGTGCTCGGGAGCGAGGAGAAGGGGGTCCGCCGCCTGGCGCGGGAAAAGTGCGACGGGAGCCTCCGGATCCCGATGGCGCCCGGGATGGAGTCGCTGAACGTTTCCGTCGCCGGAGGGATCATCGCGTACTCCATCCGCAAGACGCCATAAACCCGTTGACAACTCCCACCGGTTGGGTTTCAATCGCATATTTCGGGACGGATGACGGTCCCGGCGCGCCGACGTAGCTCAACGGCAGAGCGTCTGATTTGTAATCAGATGGTTGGAGGTTCGATTCCTCTCGTCGGCTCCAGAGCGCAACGCGTGGAGGGGTACCCGAGCGGCCAAAGGGGGCAGACTGTAAATCTGCTGGCATCGCCTACGGAGGTTCGAATCCTCCCCCCTCCACCAGTCCTTTTTTCGACGGCACGCATGCCGGTCCGAATTCGCGTGTAAAACCGCTTGACTGCCGAAAATATCCGGGTATAATTTCTTGTTTGCGGAACGTGCGGGCGTAACTCAGTTGGCAGAGTCACAGCCTTCCAAGCTGTTGGTCGCGGGTTCGATTCCCGTCGCCCGCTCCATTTTTCGATCCGGCGTCGCGAGACGCCCACGTAGCTCAGTCGGCAGAGCGCGTCCTTGGTAAGGACGAGGTCAGCAGTTCAATCCTGCTCGTGGGCTCCACATTGACCGATACTCCATTTTTCCCAAGGAGAACCTCACATGTCCAAGCAGAAGTTCGAGCGCACGAAGCCTCACGTGAACGTGGGAACGATCGGCCACGTGGATCACGGGAAGACGACGTTGACCGCGGCGATCACGAAGGTGCTGGCCGCCCGCGGGATGGCGGATTTCGTGGCG
>JACRNP010000209.1 GCA_016234845.1 Deltaproteobacteria bacterium
GGACGATGAACCCGGAGGAGGGGGAGCTGCGGCCGCAGCTGCTGGACCGGTTCGGTCTGTGCGTGGAGATCAGCGGGGAGCGGGACGTCGGGCTCCGGAAGGCGATCGTGGAACGCGTCCTCCTCTTCGAGATGGACGACGGGACGTTCCTCGGCTCCTGGTCGGCGGGGGATGCCCGGTTGAAGGATACGGTTCGAGCGGCGCGCGAGCGGCTGCCGCGGATCCCGCTGCCGGAGAACCTCGTCCGGACCGTGGCGGAGGTGAACAACACGCTGGGGATATCCGGGCACCGGGGGGACCTGGCGATCCTGAAATCCGCACGGGCGCTGGCGGCGTTGCGCGGAGGAGAGGACCTCGCGGCGGCCGACGTGCGGGACGCGATCCGCCTGGCGCTTCCGCACCGCGTCCCCAGGTCCGGAGTGAGCGCGGCCCGGGCATACCACGTGGAGCGGCTCCTGTCGTGGGCGTTTCCCGGCGAGGCGGTCGAGGAGGACGATCGCGGGCCGGTGGTCCCCCTTCCCGGGACGACCCACGGGATGAAGCGGGGCGGGGTGGTCTTCCGCGCTCCCGCGGTGACGCCGCAGGAACAGGAGCGCCAGGCGGTCGAGCGGGCCCAGGCGAAGCGTCACCGGTACGAGGCGGCGGAGGCATCCGCGGGACGCAAGGGACCGCCGACGTGCGGAGACCCCGATTGCGACTACTGCCAGGGGTACGTCGAGGAGAGCATCATCACCCCGTCCGACCCGTACGAGGTGCGCAGGATCGTCGCGCCGAAGGGGCGCAGGCTCTCCGACGCGGTCGGGAAGCGCAGCAAGTCGCGCACGAAGAGCTCCCGCGGCCGGTATGTGCGCAGCATCCCCTGGGAGAAGGGCAGGGATATCGCCCTCGACGCCACCCTGTTCGCCGCCGCCGCGGGGGGACACGTGGACCCGGAGACGCGGAGGGTCCGGATCGCGTTGTCCGACCTGCGGGGGAAGCAGCGGGAACGGAAGGTCGGGAACCTCGTGCTCGTGGTGATGGACGCTTCCGGGTCGATGGAGACGCAGCAGCGGATGGTGGCGACCAAGGGCGCGGTCCTCTCCCTGCTCCGGGACAGCTACGTGAAGCGCGATCGGGTGGGCCTCATCGCCTTCCGCGACGCGGTGGGGGAGGTGGTCGTCCCGCCGACGGGAAGCGCGTCCCAGGCCGCGATGCAGCTCACCTGGCTCGCGTCGGGAGGCACCACGCCGCTTTCCATCGGCCTGTTCGCCGCGGTGAAGACGCTGGAGATGGAGCAGACGCGCGACCCGGCCCGCAAGGCGATCCTGGCGCTGATCACCGACGGCCGCGCGAACGTGGCGTACTTCGGCGGGGAGCCGCTGGAGGAGGCGGTGAAGATCGCGAAGACGATCCGGAAGATGCGGGTCACATCGCTCGTCATCGACGCGGACCGGATGGTGGCGGGCCCCGCGGCGCTGCGCTCCGCCATGGAGGCGACCCAGAAAGGCGCACGGACGCGCGGGATCTTCTCCGACGGGCCGGCGCGCACGGTGGCCGACGCGTTGGGAGCGAAATACTTCTCATTGGCGGAGATGAGCCGGTCGGCGATCCTGAAGGCGATCCGCTCGAGGATGACGCTATGAACGAGGGGCTGTCGATCAACCGCCGGGAGATCGAGGAGCGGTACGGGAAGATCGGCGACGGGAAGAAGATCCTCTTCGTGGACGGGGTGCCGGTGGCGCTTTCGACCCTGTCGCGTCGCCTGGCGCTGCAGTACAGCGACCTCGTCCCCATCGACGCGGGCGAGTTGCCGGACGGAACGTACTGGCTGCGTTTCTACGACAACGAACCGCGGAAGGTGATGGTGGTCGAGTTCGACCGCGACTACCGGTTCACGGGGGAGCGGGGGGCGGACATCATGGACTGGCTCGGGGACGACTACTTCCGGATCCGGTGGCGCGCCTTCTGCCCGGCGGGCGGCGAGGAGTGGCTGGGCGGTGACGCGAGCCGGGGAAAGGGCAGAGGATGAGGCGTCACTTTCCCTTCAGCGCGCTGGTCGGTCAGGATCTCCTGAAGA
>JACRNP010000210.1 GCA_016234845.1 Deltaproteobacteria bacterium
CAACTGCGGCACGCCCGCGGGAAACCGTTTCAAGGGACACCCTTTTAGGGGGACACTCTTCGGTTTTTGTTTTCCTCCGGGGATGGAGGGGAAGAGTGTTCTCCGCCAGCGCGTCAGCTCCGGTAGCCTGCGTTGATCCGGATGTACTCCTCCGTGAGGTCCGAGAAGTAGACGTACGAGCTTCCCTTCCCCAGCCCCAGGTCGACGTCGATGCCGTAGGCGTCCTTCCGGATCCGCGGTGCCGCGCGGCGCTCGCCCGCCGGGTCGGGGCGCATCCCGCGCCGCAGCAGGACGATCCCGGCGAACGCCATCTGCACCTTCATCGGGTCCACCGCGATCCCCGCCCGCCCCAGCGCCGCGATCACCCGGCCCCAGTTCACGTCCGCGCCGTACACCGCGGTCTTGACGAGGGGGGAAGCCGCCACCGCCCGCGCCGCCGCTCCGGCCTCCGAGTCGCTGCGGGCGCCGGTCACCGAAAGCCGGACGACCCTCGTCGCCCCCTCGCCGTCGCGAACGATCATCAGCGCAAGGTCCAGCATCAGCGCGCGGAGCGCTTCCCCGAAGGCCGAAAGCCCCTTTCCCGACAGGGGCGGCAGGCCGCACGCCCCGTTGGCGAAGAGGGCCGCCGTGTCGTTGGTGCTCGTGTCGCCGTCCACCACGATCCGGTTGAAGGAGGCGTCGACCGCCTCCCGGAAGAGGCGTCGGGCGTCCGCGGGAGCGAGCGCCGCGTCGGTGAACAGGTACGAAAGCATCGTCCCCATGTTCGGGGCGATCATCCCGGCCCCTTTGGCGATCCCGCCGATGGTGACCGTCCGGCCTCCGATTCGCACCCGGCGGACGCCGCGCTTGGAAAACGCGTCGGTCGTCCGGATCGCCTCCCCGGCGGCGACGATCCCCTTCGGGGAGAGCCGCGCGGCGAGCGCGGGGAGCGCCGCGGCGATCTTCCCGGCGGGGAGCGGAACGCCGATCACCCCGGTGGAGCCGACCAGCAGCGACCCCTCCGGGACGCCGGCGGCGGCGCACGCCGCGGCGGACACCTTCCGGACCGCCTCCGTCCCGGCCGCGCCGGTGCAGGCGTTGGCGTTGCCGCTGTTGACCACGATCCCGCGCAGGCGCCCCCGGTTCCGGTTCGCCTTCCCCCAGGCGACGGGGGCCGCGGCCACCTTGTTCCTCGTGAAGACGACGGCCGAGACGCACGGCCGGTCGGAGACCACCAGCGCCAGGTCCGGCTTCCCCGACTTCTTGATCCCGCACGACGTCCCGGCTGCTCGGAACCCGGGGACTACGATTTCCTTCGGTAGTTTCATGCAATCATCTCCCCACAAAGTCCCCCTTCTCAGAAATACGGCAACGGATCGGGAAGACAATACGTAAGGCGCACTCGTCCGGCGGAGCCGCCGTAGGAGGGGGGGCGCAGTGAGGTAAAGCGCAGCCGTGCGGGTTCATCGCACGGCGAGCCACGAACGGAGCCCCGCCCTCCGAGGCGGCGCAGCCGAAGATGAATGCACTACGCGCTCGCGCCGCAGCACTTCTTGTACTTCTTCCCCGACCCGCACGGGCACGGGTCGTTCCGCCCGATCTTGGCTCCCTGGCGCTTCTGCGTGGTCTCGCCCGCCGCCTTGATGTCCCCCTGGGAGAGGGATACCCTCCGGGACCGTTGCGGCTGGAGACGCCGGGCGACCTCCTCCGCGCCCTCCTCCTCCCGCTGGACCCGGACGTGGAACAGGCGCTTCAGCGACTCCTCCTTCACCCGGATGACCAGGTCGGAGAACAGGTCGAACCCTTCCCGCTGGTACTCCTTGAGCGGGTCCTTCTGCGCGTACCCCCGCAGGCCGATCCCCTCCTTCAGGTGGTCCATCGAGAGGAGGTGGTCCTTCCACAGCGCGTCGACGGTGGACAGGAGGAACATCTTTTCCAGGTATCGGATGGCGTCCGCGCCGTATTCGGCTTCCTTCTTCGCGTAGAACGCCTCCGCTCCCTCCCGGATCCGGTCCGCCACGAGCGAAGGCGTGAGCGCGGGCCGCTCTCCCTCCGGAATCCCGATGCGGGTGCCGAACTGGGCGTATACCGCGTTCGAGAGCCCGTCGAAGTCCCACTCCTCGGGGTGCGTCTTCTCCTCGCAGAACCGCCCCGCGATCTCCTCCGAGACCTCCCCGGCGAACTCCAGCACCATTTCGCGGAGGCTGTCGCTCTCGAGCACCTCCCGGCGCATCTCGTAGATCACCTTCCGCTGCCGGTTCATCACGTCGTCGTATTCGAGCAGGTGCTTCCGGATGTCGAAGTTGTGCGCCTCGACCTTCTTCTGCGCGTTCTCGACCGCCTTGTTGATGAGGGGGTGCTCGATCGGCTCCCCTTCCTCCATTCCCAGCTTCTCCATGATCGGGGCGATCCGGTCGGAGCCGAAGATCCGGAGCAGGTCGTCCTCCAGGGAAAGGTAGAACCGCGACGAGCCGGGGTCCCCCTGCCGCCCCGCGCGGCCGCGAAGCTGGTTGTCGACGCGGCGGGATTCGTGCCGCTCCGTCCCGACGATGTGGAGCCCCCCCTTCCCGACGACCCCCTCGCCGAGCTTGATGTCCACGCCGCGCCCGGCCATGTTCGTGGCGATGGTCACGCGTCCCGGGTGTCCGGCCTCCGCGATGATCTGCGCCTCCCGCTCGTGGTGCTTGGCGTTCAGGACGTTGTGGGGAATCCCGTTGCGGGTGAGAAGCCCCGAGAGCCGCTCCGACTTCTCGATCGACACCGTGCCCACGAGCACCGGCCGCCCCTCGGCGTGCAGCGCCTTCACCTCCTCCAGCACGGCCTGGAACTTCTCCCGCTCCGTCCGGTACACCTGGTCGGATCGGTCCTCCCGCACCATCGGCTGGTTCGTCGGGACGATCGTGACCCCGAGGTTGTAGATCTGCTGGAACTCCGCCGCCTCGGTGTCGGCGGTGCCGGTCATGCCCGCCAGCTTCTCGAACATCCGGAAGTAGTTCTGGAAGGTGATGGTCGCCAGCGTCTGGTTCTCGTTCTCGATCTTGACGCCTTCCTTGGCCTCCACCGCCTGGTGCAGGCCGTCGGACCAGCGCCGTCCCGGCATCAGCCGCCCGGTGAACTCGTCGACGATCACCACCTCGCCGTCCTTCACCATGTAGTCCACGTCCCGGTGGAAGAGGACGTGCGCCTTCAGCGCCTGGTTGACGTGGTGCAGGACCTCGATGTTGCGCGGGTCGTACAGGTTGTCGACCGACAGGAGCCGCTCGAGCTTGGGGATCCCCGACTCCTCCGTGAGGAGAACCTGCCGCGCCTTCTCGTCCACCTTGTAGTCCTGTTCCTTCTTGAGGAACGGGATCACGCCGTTCACCTGGGCGTAGAAGCCGGTCGACTCCTCCGCGGGGCCGGAGATGATGAGGGGGGTCCGGGCCTCGTCGATCAGGATCGAGTCGACCTCGTCCACGATCGCGTAGTGCAGCTCCCGCTGGACCATGTCCTCGATCCGGAACTTCATGTTGTCCCGGAGATAGTCGAACCCGTACTCGTTGTTGGTTCCGTAGGTGATGTCGCACCGGTACGACGCCTGCCGCTCCGCGTCGTCCATCCCGTGGACGATGACCCCCACGGACAGCCCGAGGAACCGGTAGAGCCGTCCCATCCATTCGGCGTCGCGCTTCGCGAGGTAGTCGTTCACCGTGACCAGGTGGACTCCCCGGCCGGTCAGGGCGTTCAGCACGATGGGGAGGGTGGCGACGAGCGTCTTCCCCTCGCCGGTCCGCATCTCCGCGATCCGCCCTTCGTGGAGGATCACCCCGCCGATCATCTGCACGTCGAAGTGGCGCATCTCGAGGACGCGCTTCCCGGCCTCCCGCACCACCGCGAACGTCTCCGGGAGGAGCGCGTCCAGCGGCTCGCCGTTCTCCGCGCGCTCGCGGAACCCGGCGATCTGCGCCGCGAGCCGGTCGTCGGACAACGGGGCGATCCCGGCCTCGAGCGAATGGATCTTCTCCACGAGCGGGCGGATCCGGTCGAGCGTCCGCTCGTTCTGGGTTCCGAACATTTTCTTCAGGAAATTGCCGATCATCGGACGGGTTCCCCCGGGTTCGCTTCCTGTCAGGCCCCCAATGGATTCCTAACGAACGAAAAAAAACGCCCCGACGGGGAGTCCCCCCCGGGGCCGCGGTCAGGCCTCCGCCGCTTCGGGCGCGCCTAGTTCAGGAAGCGCGTCGGATTGACCGGGAGGCCGTTGACGCGGACCTCGTAGTGCAGGTGCGGCCCGGTGGTCCTTCCCGTGGCCCCCACCTTTCCCAGCTCCTCCCCGCGGTTCACGAAATCGCCTTCCGCCACCTGCCGGGAGGAGAGGTGGGCGTACATGGAACGGTACCCGGTGCCGTGGTCCAGGACGACCACGTTGCCGACCAGCGCCTCGAAACCGCTTTTGACCACGGTCCCGGAGGCGGTCGCCAGCACGGGG
>JACRNP010000211.1 GCA_016234845.1 Deltaproteobacteria bacterium
CACGGTCTTCCCGAAATCCTCCTGCAGGGCGCCCTTCGCCCCGAACACCGCGCGGACCTGCGCCTTGGGACCGGTGACCGCCGAGTTGTACGTCATGAAGGCCACCTGCGTGCCCTTCAGGTCGACCGCCTTCGCGGCCTTCCCCTTCGCGGCGAGCTGGTTGATCAGCTCGACCACCTTGGCGTTGTCGCACGGAAACGCGGAGCCGGGAGCGACCGTGCTGTCGTAGTAGAATTCCACCTTCATTTCGTTTAGCCCTCCTTCGGATATGTGGTTGGGAAGACGGAAACCCCCGTAAAAGGCAAGATCCACGGCCGCGCCACCTTACGCGCGGGGCGGCCGTGGATCTGCCGCGTCGCTAATCTACCAGACCGGCGACGGTCGGTTCAAGAACCTTTTTCTACTTCAGAACCGCCGGTCCGGGTCCCTCGTAATACCCGCACTCCCCCTCGATCCCGCCCGCTTCCTTCGGGATGTTGATGGCGTACGGCCATTCCAGCTTGTGGCACTGGCCCACGTAGACCTTGACGATGTTCGGGTCGGTGGCGGGCACGAAGTTCTTGCACTTCTGGCAATTCGGTATGGTCGCCAATGTGGCTCCTCCTTTGTAGATTTCGGTGTCCTGTCCGGTGTCCGTCCGTTGCTACGCGAAAGCCTTCGGGCGGCTTCCGACCAGGTCTTCCGGCTTCAGCGGGGCGCCCGACACCGGGTTTCCGCGCTTGTTCTTCGTGATCGGGATCGGCTTCCCCTGGAAGTCCTCGCGGGCCTGGGGCCCCTTGTTGACCTTGGAGAAGTCGTAGATCGGCTTCCAGTCCTTGCTCTGCGCGAAGCCGGGCATCTTGTCGTGCGGCCCCTGGGCGGCGGCCGGCGCGGCGGTGCGGGTCCCGTTCACCAGCTCGTACGCCCAGACGGCGTCGCAGCCGGCGCACTTGATCTTCCCCTTGAAGTTCCAGAAGGTGAACGGATCAAGGTAGTTGATCGTCTCGCACTTCGGGCATTCCAGTATGAGCGACGTGTCGCGGAAAGGACTGCTCATCGTTACCTCCTTATCGTAATTAGATGATCTCTTTCTTTTCCAGGTCGGCGATCTCGGAGCCGCCGTAGCCGCACAGCTTGGTCAGGACGTACTCGTTGTCCGCGCCGACCGGCTTGAAGACGTTCTTGATGCGTCCCGGCGTCTCGGACAGCCGGTACGCGACGCCCTGGGTCTGGACGTCCCCGAAGGTCGGGTCGTCCAGCCACTGCATCGAGCCCCGGAGGTGCCAGTGCTCCTGGTTCGCCGCCTCGTTGGAGTTCCACACCGGCTGGGACACCAGGCCGGCGTCGGTGAACGCCTTCCACACCTGCTCCTTGGTCTTGTCGGCGGCGAACTTCTCCAGCGCGGGGTAGATCTCCGTCTGGGCGACGGCCCCGACGCGGTCCGCGTGGGTCGGGTACTTCTTGGCGAGCTCGGCGTTGCCGACGACGCCGCACAGCTTCTTGAAATCGTCGTCCTTGTAGGCGGAGACGAAGCAGAAGCCGACTTCCTGCTCCTGCGGGTTCTTGGAGTTCGGGTAGGACGACTTCCCGCACTTCAGGATCCCGTGGACGCACAGCAGCGGCTCCCAGTTCCCCCACCGCTGCGCCACGATGCCGGTGCGGCCGTAGAGGGCGATGAAGTCGGTCAGGTGCCGCTGGGCGCCGTGCACCTGGGAGTACTCGAGGAAGTTCCCTTCCCCGGAGACGTTGTCGCGCCAGTACAGGCACGCGATGATGTTGAACGCGGAGATCGCACCGCCCCAGTAGTCCATGATCCAGATGGTCTGCTTGGACGGCATCCCGCCGTACTCCTTCGGCCACCCGGTGATGGAGAAGCAGCCGCCCTGCGCCTGGCCGAGGATGTCGTAGGAGGCGCGGTTGCGCCCCGGGCCCCAGCCGCCGAACCCGCCCATCCACTGGTAGACCAGACGCGGGTTGAGGTCCTTGTACTGCCGGTACCCGATCCCCCACCGGTCGAACGTGCCCGCCCGGTAGTTCTCGCAGCACACGTCGGTCTTGGCGGCCAGCCGCTTCATGATCTGGATCGCCTCCGGCTTGTGGAAGTCGAGCGACATGAAGAGCTCGTTCGGGTTCGCGCCGAAGAAGCCGAGCCCCGTCCCCTTTTCCG
>JACRNP010000212.1 GCA_016234845.1 Deltaproteobacteria bacterium
GACCAGGCGGGCCTCCACGTCCTTCAACGAAAGGCTCTCCACGAGGTCGGTCATCCTCTTGAGCCAGCGGGAGAGGGATCCGAGCATCCGGATCGACACCTTGGGATGCCGCTCGAGGAGATCGATGAACGGTCGTTTCGGGAGGAGGAGCAGCACGGAGTCGGCGAGCGCTTCCGCGTTCGCGGGATAGACCCCTCCCTCGAAGATCACGGCCTCGGCGAACGTCTGTCCCGGGTCGAGGACGTGGAGGACCTGCTCCTTCCCCTCCCCGGAGAGCTTGAACACCTTCACCTTCCCGGACGCGACCACGAAGAACCCGTCCGCCTTTTCTCCCTCGCGGAAGACGGACTCCTTCTTTCCGAACCGGCGCGGGACGGCCAGCGCGGCGACCCGCCGGAGGTCTTCATCCGGGAGGGCGGCGAACAGCGGGGTCTTCCGGAGGACGTCGGCGGCCGGGATCGTCATGGTACCATTCTGATGAATCGGCGCGGGGCGTCAAGGCGGTATTTCCGCCGGAATGCGCCGGCATCGGAGGCGGCGATGGCCAGGGTGGGGTTCGTGGGGCTCGGGATCATGGGGGAGCCGATGTGCCGGAACATCCTTTCCAAGGGGCACGAGGTCACCGTGTACAACCGGACACGCGCGAAGATGGAACCGCTCGTCGCGGCCGGGGCGAAGGCGGCGCCGTCGCTCGCGGAGCTTGTCCGCGGCTCCGAGATCGTGATCACGATGGTGGCCGACCCGGCGGCGGTGCGCGACGTCGTGACGGCGAAGGGAGGCATCCTTTCCGCCATTTCCCCCGGGATCGTCCACATCGACATGAGCACCGTATCGCCGGAGACGTCGCGGGAGATCGCGGCCCTCGTGCGCGGGAAGGGCGCGGAACACCTCGAGGCGCCGGTTCTGGGCAGCCGGAAACCGGCCGCGGACGGGACGCTCACGATCCTCACCGGGGGCGACGAGGCGCTCTCCCGCCGGATGGAGCCGTTGCTGCGGACGATGGGAAGCAAGGTGATCCACATGGGAGACACCGGGATGGCGGCGCACATGAAGCTCATCATCAACCAGATCCTGGGGACGGTGCTCTGCGCGTTCGCGGAGGCGTCGCTGACGGGGCTTACGGCGGGGCTTTTGCCGGACCGGATCCTGTCCGTTCTCGAGAACTCGGTCGTCGCCTGTCCGGCGATCCGGGTGAAGGGACCCGACATGCTCGGGGAGCGGGTCTTCACGCCCAACTTTCCGCTCAAGCACGCACACAAGGACATGCGGCTCGCCGTGGAGGCGGGGGCGGCGGCCGGTGTCCCGACGCCGGTGACGAAGGCGGCGTGCGACCTGTTCGGCGCCGCCAGGGACAAAGGGTTCGGGGAAAGGGACATCTCGGCGGTCGTTCGGGCGCTGACCGAAAATTAGAAAGGGGACCGCCGCGCTTCCGCGCGGGCCGCGGCTACTCGGGGGGCGAGCGGGAATCGCGGTACCGGCTCAACGTCTCGAGCATCGACGGCTCGAAGCGGCACCCCAACGCCTCCGCCCGGTCGCATTCGCCGGCGGCCTCACGGTACGATCCCATGGCGAAGTACGCCTGGGCCAGCCCCGCCCGGGCGCGCGCGTTCCGCGGCTCGAGCTCCACCGCCATCCGGAACTCCCGGATCCCCTCCTCGAACCGTCCGCACCCGCAGTACGAGCTGGCCAGGCTTCCGCGGGCCGCGGCGTTCCGCGGCTCGAGCTCCACCGCCTTGCGGCCCTCCTCGATCGCCTCCGCGTACCGGCCGGAGCGCGCCAGCAGGATTCCGAGATTTTCGCGGGGAGCGGCCATTTCCGGATCGAGCGCGATCGCGAGGCGGTACCTGGCGCCCGCTTCCTCGAGCCGTCCGAGCTTGTGCAGCGAAACTCCCGCGTTGTAGTGGACGTCCGGAAGCCCCGGGTACCTGCGGGCCGCCTCCTCGTAGATCCGCAAGGCGTCCGCGTCCCGCCCCCGGCGCGAATACCCGGCGCCCAGGCTTTTCAGGAACACCCCGAGCATCTCGTCGGGCCTCAGGGAAAGGAGGTACGGGCGCCCCGGAGCGACACGGAATTCCCGGCGGTACCGTTCGTCGTCCCAGGCGGCCCCCCCGTCCGAGAACTCCACGTTCGTGCGTCCGGCGGCCCCTTCGTATCGCACGAAGCAGTGGGACGGCACATACACTCCGCGGAACGGAACGCCGAGACGCTCCGCCAGGGCGAGGTAGAGCATCGACAGGCCGAGGCAGTTCCCCCGCTTCCTCGATACCACCGTTTCGAGAAGGTAGTTCTCGGGTTCCCCGGGCGACTTGTCGTATGTGAATCCCTCCTCCACGAGAAGAACGCGGCGGACCGCCTCCACCGCCGGCTCGCCCGCCGCAACGTCGCGCAACTCCTCCCGCAACCGGTTCTCGAGCCGGGAGATCTCCCGCTCCGGCATCGAGGGGGCCACCGGTATGCCGATCAGGTCCCGGCTCCCCTGTGCGGAATATTTGAAGTAGGAGGAAAGGAAAGGGCGTTCCGCCCCGGAGAGTCGCGAACGGGACCCGGTGTCCGCCGCCTCGCCGGACACCGCGGAACGGAACAACGTCAACAGCAGCGCGAAAACGACCCCGACGACCCTGCGCGACACGGATCCTCCTCCCGGTTGCGTTCCCGGGGCCATCACCCCGTACCGTACATTCTATCCGGTCCGCGCACCGCGGCGCACCGCCTCCCTTTCGCCCGTCCCGAAACAAACGACGACGCCGGGGAAAAGCGACCCCCGGCGCCGTCGATCCGTCCTCTTTTCATCGGCATCCGCCGCCGGCATTACTCCCCGTCGTCGATCCCGTGCCGGAAAACGCCCGTTCCGATTTCGTAAGACTGCTCCCTGCCGTCTCCGCAGCAGTTCTGCTCCGCCGATCTTTCCGACATCCCGGGAACCGCCCCGGTGTCGATCGGCTCCCGAACCTGGGTTGCGTCCGCATTCGCGGGCGGCCAGGAAGGATCCGCCGAAAGCGAATAGTCCGACGCCTCGTACGGGAGCATCCCCTGCTCATTCGCGAACGCGATTCCGGAAACGCCCGCCAACATCACGCAAAGCCCCAACGAAAAAAGGATTTTTCTGCCTCGCATCCCGGTGCCCTCCCTCAATGCTCCGTTGGTTGCGTTGACTTCTGCGAGAACCCCTACTGTTAGTGAGATGGGTCCCGGACGGGCGGGTTTCTTCGGGATCGAAGATTTCGGGGAGAAGCGCGGGATTACGGTTTCAGGCGGTACTCGAAAGTCGCGGCCCCGTTTCGGCCGCCCCCCCCCGTCTCCAGCTCGAACCGGTACGTCCCGGATTTCGGAAGCCGGACGTCGCTGCCGATGTGACCGCCCATCGGGACGAGGGAGACTCTCGAGGAGGACGTGTTGTCCGGACCGGCGATCCTCACTTCCCCGTCGACATCGACGACCGTCTTCCCCGTCTTCGGGTCGGTCAGGATCACCATCAGGTGGTGTCTCGAGGAAAGCTTCGCGATCGCCGCGGCGGAAACCCCGGATCTGGCCAGTTCGGCGTTCATGTCGATCAGTCGGGCCTCGACGTTCCAGGGACCGGCCGTGCCCCGGAAGACCTGTTCGCCCATGGCCTCCATCGGCGCGCCCGTCGCTCCGTGGACATGCCCGGCCGCGTGGGCGGCCCAGGCTCCCAGAAGCCAAAGCCCCGCGCCGAGGAACGTTGCCGCCCGGATCCGCAGGCTCATGATCGTCTCCTCATTCCGCGACCTCCCCGGTTAGATGCGGGTCGGCGGCGTTCGAAGCAAGGGGATTTCGGATCGCCGGGCGGGATCTTCAGCCGTCGCGGCCGGCGACGAGGACGGAGATGTTCAGCCGGTGCCGCAGCTCGTCGATGGTCGACCCGTAGAGCCAGTCCGAGAACCCCTTGTGGCCGTGGGCTCCCACCACCAGGAGATCGACCCCGTGGCGCTGGATGATTTCCGGGATGACGCGGACCGGGTGGCCGAACCCGAGCTCCGTATCGACCTCGATGTCGTGCTTCCCGAGGACGATCGTGTACCGCCGCAGCCGCTCGAGGTCCACCCGGCTCTCGGTGTCCGTGATCTCCTCGCCGAGCGCGACCGCGCCGGCGCTCTCCACGCAATGGATCAGCAGGAGGGGGCACCGGCTGGACGAGGCGATCCCCGCGGCGCGGGACAGCACCTCGGCGTCCGCGTCCCCGAAATCGAGCGCGGCGGCGATCTTCCGGAACGGCCGCGCCGGCTCGACCTCCCCCACCTCCGGCCGGTGCACGTCGTGCGGCCGCTTCCTCCGGCCGCCGGGCAGGAACGGTTCGAGGAGGATGTAGATCAGCAGGGCCCCCACGGCGATCGCGACCGGCACCGCCACGTACCGTGCGGCCGCTCCGGCGCTCCCCTCCAGGGCGATCCATCCGCCGATCTCCCCGATCACCAGCTTCACGTTCAACAGGACGATGATCCCCGCGCACGCCCAGGCGAGCGCCTTCGGGAGCGGGCCGATGGCGAACGCGCCCATCCGCTTCCGGTCGCTCACCATGTGGATGAGGGGGATGACCGCGAAGGAGAGCTGCATGGAGAGGAGGACCTGGCTGAAGACGAGGAGCTCTCCCGTCGACCCCTCGCCGGCGACCGCGATCGTGGCCACCGCCGGGATGATCGCGAGAGACCGCGTGACGAGGCGCCGAAGCCACGGCCGCAGGCGGATGTTGACGAACCCTTCCATCACGATCTGGCCCGCGAGCGTCCCGGTGATCGTGGAGCTCTGTCCCGCGCAGATCAGCGCGAGGGCGAACAGGACGGGGGCGAGGCCGCTCCCGACGAGAGGCGCCAGCAGCCGGTGCGCGTCCTGGATCGAGGCCACGTCCGTGTGCCCGTGGCGGAAAAATACCGCGGCCGCCATCACCAGGATCGCCGCGTTGATGAAGAAGGCGATGTTCAGGGCGACCACGGAGTCGATCGTGTTGTACTTGAGGGACTGGTGGATCCCTCCCGCCGTCTTCACCACCCTGCGCGACTGGACCAGGGAGGAGTGCAGGTACAGGTTGTGCGGCATCACGGTCGCCCCGAGGATCCCGATGGCGTAGTAGAGGGCGTCCCGGTCCGGCAGGGCCGGGAGGAACCCCTTCGCGATCCCCGGGATGTCCGGCCGGGACATCACGATCTCCAGCAGGAAGCACCCCCCGATCGTCGCGACCATGACGAGGATGAACGCCTCCATCTTCCGGATCCCCGCCTGGTGGAGGAACAGGATCAGGAAGGTGTCCAGCGCCGTCAGGAGCACTCCGTACATGAGCGGCAGGCCGAAGAGGAGCTGCAGGCCGATCGCCGATCCGAGCACCTCGGCCAGGTCGCACGCGGCGATCGCGACTTCGCACAGGATCCAGAGCGACGCGTTCACGGCGGGAGGGTACCGGTCGCGGCACGCCTGCGCGAGGTCCCGTCCGGACACGAGCCCCAGCCGCGCGGCCAGGGACTGCAGCAGCACGGCCATCAGGTTCGACATCAGGAGGACCCAGAGGAGGGCGTACCCGTACCGCGAGCCCGCCGCGATGTCGGTGGCCCAGTTCCCGGGATCCATGTACCCCACCGAGACGAGGTACGCAGGGCCCGCGAACGCGAAGAGGCGCCTCAGGAATCCGCGGGATTCCGGGATGGACACGGTCGAGTGGACTTCGGAGAGCGATTTATCGTTCGACATTCCCGCTCCGTTCGGCGGGCAGGGTGAGCGAGAACTCCACTCCCCGTCCGCCCGGAAGATTCCGTACGGATAGGACGCCGTCGTGCTGGTCCGCGATCCGGGAGCTGATGGAAAGCCCGAGCCCCGTGCCGTCGTCGCGGGTCGTGAAGAACGGGTCGAAGATCCGCTCCCGGTCCCCCTCCGGAATCGGGGGGCCGTCGTTCTCCACGCGGAAACGGACGTACTCCTTCCCCTCCTGCCGCACCAATGCGACCCGGAAGGTCAGGCGGCCGCCCCCTCCGGGCGCCATCGCCTGCACGCCGTTCAGGGCGATGTTCAGCAGGAGCTGGGTCAGCAGCTCCGCGTCGCCCATCACCCGGGGAACTTCCGCGCCGCCCGCCGCGTCGACCACGGTCTCCACCCCCTCCTTGCGCGCCTGGGGGGAGACCAGCGAAGCGACCCGCCCGACGACGTCCGACGGATCCACCGGGCGCCGGTCGGCGGGAACCGGGCGGGCGAACGACAGGAACCGGTCGGCGGTCTGGCCGAGACGGTCGATCTCCCCGATGTGCAGCTCGAGCATCCGCCGTTCCGTCGAGGATTCGGGGATCGCGTCCCGCAGGATCTCGGCGGTCCCCTTGAGGGCGTGGAGCGGATTCTTGATCTCGTGGGCGATCCCCGCGGTCAGCTCGCCCAGCGCCCCCAGCCGGCCGGCGCGGATCAGCTGCTCCTCGGTCCGCCGCTGCTCCGACAGCGCGACGGACAGGCGCTGCGCGAGCCTCTCCTGCTTCTCCCGCTCCCGCCGCTCCCGGTCGACCAGCAGCCCGGCCGCCACGGCCACGATGTTGTAGAGGACGATCTCCAGCCCTTTCTCGAGGGCGTCCCCGGGGTCCTGCACCAGGATGCGGGTGAACGCGTGGGGGAGGTAGACGAGGGAGGCGAAGACGGACAGCGCGATCCCGCCGCGGGATCCGGCGGTGAAGGCGGCGAGAAGGATCGGAAGATAGTAGAGGCGCCGGAGGACGTCGTGCCCCCACGGGTGGTGGGAGCCGGTCCGGTAGTGGAGGACCGTGATCGCAAGGCACGGCAGCCATGCGGCGAGCAGCATGCGGCGCGAGAAGAGCGGCCGCGCGTCGTCCCGCAGCCTCGCCGCCAGCCCGGCGGGGGAGCGGTCACCCATCGCGCCGGATCCCGTACTTCTCGAGACGGTAGACCAGGATGTGACGGGGGATGCGCAGATACGCGGCCGCCTGCGTGATGTTTCCGCCCGTGAGACGCAGCGCCCGCTCGATCACCCGCTTCTCGAGGTCCACGAGGGAAAACCCCTCGGCCGGCAGCGGCGGCCATTCCGCCTCCTCCCCGCCCTTCTCTCCCGCCGCCCGGGGAAGGGGCGGCAGGTCCTCGAGGGAGACCGCGTGGCCGCGGCACAGGACGACCATCCGCTCGCACGCGTTCCGAAGCTCCCGGACGTTGCCGGGCCACGGACGCCGCTCGAGCTCCGCGGTCACTTCCGGCGGAACCGCGATCTCCCGACCGGGAGCCAGCTCCGAGATGAACCGCCGGGCGAGCGGCGCGACGTCCGCGGGGCGCTCCCGGAGCGGCGGCACGTGAAGATCCACCACGTTGAGCCGGTAGTACAGGTCCTCCCGGAACGCCCCGGCCCGGATCCGCTCGGGGAGATCGCGATTCGTCGCGGCGACGATGCGCGCGTCCACCGGCACCGGCGCGTCGGCCCCGACCGCGTCGACCGCCTTTTCCTGAAGGGCGCGGAGGAGCTTCCCCTGGAGCCCCGCCGGAATCTCCGCCACCTCGTCGAGGAAGAGCGTGCCGCCGGACGCCTGCCGGAACCGCCCCGCACGGTCGCGCACGGCGCCCGTGAACGACCCGCGCGCGTGTCCGAACAGCTCCGACTCCAGCAGCTCGCCGGGGATCGCGGCGCAGTTGACGGCGACGAACGGGCCCTCGGCGCGGGGAGAGCGCACGTGGATCCGGCGCGCGATCACTTCCTTCCCCGTCCCGCTCTCTCCCGTGATCAGGACCGTGGCGTCGGTCGCCGCGACGCGGTCCGCGATCGCAAGGAGGCGCCGCATGGCGTCCGACGCGCACACGATCTCCCGCCCGACGCCCGACGCCCGGACCCGCAGGTCCCGCACCTCGGCGGCGAGGCGGCGGCGCTCCAACGCCTTTCCCACGGAGAGCAGCAGCTGCTCGCGATGGAACGGCTTGCCGATGAAGTCGTACGCCCCCTCCCGCATCGCGGCGACCGCCGTCTCCACGTTGCCGAACGCCGTGATGACGAGAACCGGGATCTCCGGCGAATGCGCCCGCACCTTCCGGAGAACCTCCATGCCCGGGATCCCGGGCATCTTGAGGTCCGTGATCACCAGGTCGAAGGGTGCGGCGGCGAACGCGGCGAGCCCCTCGCGGCCGTCCGCGGCGGAGGTCACCTCGTGACCCGCCTTGCGGAGGTTGAAGAGCGCCACCTCCCGCCCCGCGGGGTCGTCGTCGATGAAAAGGATGCGTGCCGGCAATCTTCCTCCGATGCCCTTCGGAAATGCGCGTTCCGGTCAATTATTGCAGGAAAGCGCCCCCCCTATGTTATTTTTCAACGGTGGTACGGAGAATCCGGAGGAGCGGCCGTGCGTCTGCGTCGCCCGAAAATCACAAAGGTCCTCCTGTTCCTGTCCGTCCTCGGGCCGGGGATCATCACCGCGTCCGTGGACAACGACGCCGGGGGGATCGCCACCTACTCGATGGCCGGGGCCCACTTCGGGTACGCCCTGTTGTGGACGCTGGTCCCGATCACGATCGCGCTGGTCGTCGTCCAGGAGATGGTCGCCCGCATGGGCGTGGTCACGGGGAAGACGTTGGCCGACCTCGTGCGGGAGAAGTTCGGCGTCCGACCGACCTTCTTCCTGCTCCTGGCGCTGGTGCTCGCCAACCTGGGGAACACGGTCGCGGAGTTCGCGGGGTGGGCGTCGGCGTGGGAGATCTTCGGCGTCAGCAAATACGTCTCCGTGCCGATCGGCGCGGCGGCGGTCTGGTTCCTCGTCGTGAAGGGGAGCTACCGGATCGTCGAGAAGATCTTCCTTGTCGCCTGCCTCGTGTTTTTCACCTACCCGGTGGCGTCGTACCTCGCGCACCCGGACTGGTCCGCGGTGGGGCGGAACATCGTCTCCCCCGCCGCCCGGGTCGACGGGGCATACCTCACGATGCTGATCGGGATGGTGGGGACCACGATCGCCCCGTGGATGCAGTTCTAC
>JACRNP010000213.1 GCA_016234845.1 Deltaproteobacteria bacterium
CCCCCGTCCTGTTCGCCCTCGCGCTGATCTGCGCGGGACAGAGCTCCACGATCACCGGGACGCTCGCGGGCCAGATCGTGATGGAAGGGTTCGTCAACATCCGCCTGCGGCCGTGGCTGCGGCGCCTCGTCACGAGGTCCCTCGCGATCGTCCCGGCGGTGATCACGATCGCGGTGGCCGGCGAGGGGGCGACGGGGGAACTCCTCGTCTTCAGCCAGGTGCTCCTCTCCATGCAGCTCTCCTTCGCGGTCATCCCCCTCATCCACATGGTGAGCGACCGGAAGCGGATGGGCGCGTTCGCCATCGGCCCGCTCCCGAAGGCGCTCGCCTGGACGTGCGCGGGGATCATCGCGTCCCTGAACGTGAAGCTCGTGATCGGGGAGATCGGCGGGTGGATCGCCCTTGAAGGGACGGCCGGGGCGGCCGCGCGGTACGTGGCGGTGCCGGTCGCGATCGCCGTGGGGGCCCTGCTGATCTTCGTCCTCCTCGAACCGTTCCTGTCCGCCGGCCGGAGGAAGCGGCCGCACGACGTGCACCGGCCGGAGGTCGGGGAGGTCGAGCCGGCGCGGCCGTTCCGGAAGATCGCCGCCGCGCTCGACTTCGGCGACGCGGACGCCGAGGTTCTGTCCCGCGCCGCGGGGATCGCCTCGGCCAGCCGGTGCCCCCTCCTGCTGATCCACTGCGTGGAGAGCGCCGGCGCGGTCGCGCTCGGCGAGGAGATCACGGACACCGAGAGCCGGGCGGACCTCGAGCGGCTTCGGCGGTACACGGTCGTCCTCGGGAAGCACGACATCGATGTCGATACGGAGCTCGGGTTCGGCCACCCGGTCCGCGTCATCCCGGAAATCCTGCAGCGCCACGGAGTGGACCTCCTGGTGGTCGGCGCCCACGGCCACAAGGGGTTCTCGGACTGGCTCTACGGATCGACCATCGACGAGCTGCGGCACCGGCTGAACATATCCGTCCTGGTCGCCGGCCGCGACGGCTGACCATCCTCACGGCATCAAACCGGGGACTTCGCGGGAGGGGGTGGCGGCCGTGGAACGGAGGGTCCGGACGGCGATGCTCGTCGGAGCGGCGCTCTGGCTCCTGGGAGCCTGTTCCGCCTCCGCCGGGCATACCCACGGGCCGTCGGGAACGCCGTTGGAGGAGATGGGAGAGCGGGTCTTCCGGGGTACGGCCGGTCCCTGGAACGTCGAGGCCCGCATGATCGACATGAACGCCGAACTCGCCAGATCCGGAGTGTCGGCCGCGACGATCGCGAAACTTTCCTCGAGGCACCACCTGGTGGTGATCCTGACCGATCCGAAGTCCGGAAAGGCGGTCGTCGACGCCGCCGGGGAGGTGAGGATCGCCGGCCCGGACAGCGCATCCTCCTCGAAGGCTTCCCTCGTCCCGATGGGCGGTCACATCGGCAGCGACGTCCGGCTTCCGAAAGTCGGGAGATACCGGTTCGAGCTGGAGGCGGAAGGGGGCGGGCGAAGAGGCTCCGCGTCGTTTGAATATCTGCTGAAACCGTAACCGCGCACGTCTTCCGGAAATTTTCATCCCGGGAGAAACCGTCCTGTTTGATTCCCATCTCACTATCAGTAGTGGTTCCCGTGGGGGCAACGCAACCAATGGAGCTTTCAGGGAGGGCGACGGTATGACTGGAAGAAAAATCCTTTTTTCGCTGGGGCTTTGCGTAATGCTGGCGGGGGTTGCCGGAATCGCGATCGCGGACGAGCAGGGGATGCTCCCGTACGAGGCGTCCGACTATTCGCCGTCGGCGGATCCGTCCTGGCCGTCGGCGCAGACCGACGAATCCCAGGTCCGTGAACCGATCGACACCGGGGCGGTTCCCGGAATGTCGGAGAGCTCCTCGGAGCAGAACTGCTGCGCGGACAGCAGCGCGGAGGTCTACGAGCAGGGGACGAACGTTTTCCGGCGCGGCATCGACGACACGCCGTAACCGGGGCACAGTAGTTCCTTGACGAAGGAATCGTTTCGACGGCGCCGGGGAGGATGCGGCCCCCGGCGCCGTCGTCATATCCGCCGTTTCACGGCGGCGAGGGGGAAGCAGTGCGAAACGGTCCGCCTTCCGGCTAAAATGTATGGTACGGGGTGATTGCCCGTAGAAATCACGGGGAGGGCGGCCGTGCCGCGCAAGGTCGTCGGGATCGTTATCGGTTTTCTGATTCTTGCAGGTTTTTCCGCGGATTCCGGTGCCGCGGCCGAGTCGAGGACCGGATTGCGGCTCGCCGGGGGAGATCGTCCGTTCCTGTCCGCCTATGTCCGGTACTCCGCACAGGGGAGCCGCGACCTGCTCGGCCTGCCGGTGTCCCCGTCGATGCCGGAGCGGGAACTCGCCCGGCTCGAAAATCGGCTGCGGGAGGAGTTGCGCGGTCTCTCGTCGGAGGAGCCGGTGGTGGAGGCGTTCCGCCGCGTCCTTCTCGTCGAGGAGGGATTCACCTACGACAAATCCCCCGGGGAGCCGGAAAACTACCTTCTCGAGACGGTCGTATCGAGGAAGAAGGGGAACTGCCTCGGCCTGTCGATGCTCTATCTCGCCCTCGCGGAGCGGCTTGGAGTCCCCTTCCGCGGGGTGTACGTTCCGTCCCACTGCTTCGTGCGGCTCGAAGGGACCGCCGCCCGGAGGAACGTGGAGTTCTCCGACGGCGGGGCGAACTGGGATGACGAGCGGTACCGCCGGGAATTCCGCGTCGCGCCGGGCCGCCCGTACCTGGTTTCCCTGAGCGGCGACGGGATGCTCGGGGTGTTCCTGAAAAGCCTGGGCGCCGGGTATTCGCGCCGGGGCCGGGAGGCGGACGCCTTGCGGATCTACGATGAGGCGGCCCGCAGGTACCCGGGCCTTCCGGACGTCCATTACAACGCCGGCGTTTCGCTGCACAAGCTCGGTCGTCTCGATGAGGCGGCGGCCCGGTATCGCCTCGCGATCGCGCTCGATCCCGAAATGGCCGCCCCCCGCGAGAACCTGGGGATCCTCCTCGCGCGCAACGGACGGTATGCGGAGGCGATCGAGGAGGGGCGCAGGGCGGTGGAGCTCGAACCGCGGAACGCCGCGGCCCGGGGCAGCCTGGCGAGCACGTATTGCGGGTGCGGACGATTCGAAGAGGGGATCCGGGAGTTCCGGACGGCGGTGGAGCTCGAGCCGCGGAACGCCCGCGCGCGGGCGGGCCTTGCTCAGGCGTACTACGCCATGGGTTTCTACCGGGAGGCGGCCACCGAGTGCGACCGGGCGGAGGCGTTGGGGTGCCGTTTCGAACCGTCGATGCTCAAGGCGCTCAGCCGTTTCCGCGACTCCCGCGCCGTTCTCCCGTAGACGCGGCCGACGCGGGAGCCGCGCCGGTTCTCCCCGCCGGCTACCGGTCGGTCAACGCCCGGAGGACCGCGGAGACGTCCCGGTCGCCGAAGCCGGCGTCCCTTGCGGCGGCGAACAGGTCGCACGCCGCCTTCGTCACCGGCGTCGGGATCCCGGCCGCGGCCCCCGCCTCCACGGCGAGCCGCATGTCCTTGTGCGCGTGCTTCAACGGAAAGTTCGGCGTGAAGATCCGCTCCCCGAGCATGTCGGGTCCCTTCATCCGGATCGCCGGGCAATCCACGACCGAGTTCCCGAGCACGGCGAGGATCCGGTCCGGCGCAAGGCCCGCCTCCGTACCCGTCAGCGACGCCTCCGCGAGGACGCAGAGGATCGCCCCCAGGATCTGGTTGATGATGAGCTTCATCTGCGCCGCCATCCCGGTGCGGCCCATGTGGATCACCCGGTTCCCCATCGCCAGGAGCAACGGCTCCATCCGGCGGGAGAGCTCCTCGTCCCCCCCGGTGAGGATCGTGAGCGTTCCGTCGACGGCCGGCTTCCGGCTGCCCAGCACCGGCGCCTCGAGGTGGTCCGCGCCTTTTCCCCGCAGGAGGAGCGCGATCTCCCGGGAAGTCTCCGGGGACACGGTGCTCATGTCGATGTGGACCGTCCCGGGCGAGACGGCGGACAGGATTCCCCCCTTCGCCGTGACGACGTCGCGCACCGCCGCCGGATCGGCCACCATCGTGATCACGACCTCGGAGCCGCGGACCAGATCCGCGAGCGAGGGGGCCGCGTTGGCCCCGGCCGCGACGAGCGGCTCCATCTTCGCGCGGGTCCGGTTGTACACGGTGACCTCGTGCCCCTTCGAAAGGACGTTGCGGCACATCGGCTCCCCCATGATCCCGAGGCCCACGAATCCGATTTTCGCCATCGCCGCATCCCTCCCCGGTGACCGCCGCCGGAAATCCCGCCTTGACGCCCCGCTCCGATTCATCAGAATGGTACCATGACGCTCCCGGCCGCCGACGTCCTCCGCAAGACGCCGTTGTTCGCCGCCCTTCCGGACGAGGATCTCCGGCGGGTCGCCGCCCTGGCCGTTCCACGCCGATTCGGAAAGAAGGAGACCGTCTTCCGGGAGGGAGACAAGGCGGACGGGTTCTTCGTGGTCGCGTCCGGGAAGGTGAAGGTGTTCAAGCTCTCCGGGGAGGGGAAGGAGCAGGTTCTCCACGTCCTCGATCCGGGACAGACGTTCGCCGAGGCCGTGATCTTCGAGGGAGGGATCTACCCCGCGAGCGCGGAGGCGCTCGCCGACTCCCTGCTGCTCCTCCTGCCGAAACGACCGTTCATCGATCTCCTCGAGCGGCATCCCAAGGTGTCGATCCGGATGCTCGGATCCCTCTCCCGCTGGCTCAAGAGGATGACCGACCTCGTGGAGAGCCTTTCGTTGAAGGACGTGGAGGCCCGCCTGGTC
>JACRNP010000214.1 GCA_016234845.1 Deltaproteobacteria bacterium
CCACCCCCTTGTCCTTCCCCCCCGCGATGAGGACCACCGGCTCCGGGAACCCGGTAAGCGCCGCCAGCACCGCGCCGACGTTGGTCCCCTTCGAGTCGTTGTAGTACGACACGCCGCGGACCTCGCGGACGAACTCGACCCGGTGCGGCAGTCCGGGGAACCCGGCAAGCTCCGTCCGCACGTCCGCCGGGCGGATCCCCATCGCCCGGGCGACGCAGATCGAGGCCAGCGCGTTCTCCACGTTCTGCAGCCCCCGGATCTTCAGCGCCCGCCGCGGATACCGCTCCTCGCCGGCCGCCGACCGGTGCACCAGCTCCTCCCCGTCGAGGAACGCACCCTCCGCGAGCGGGCGGGACACCGAGAACGGAACCGTCCGCGCGCGGATCGCCCCGGCGCGCGACGACACCTCGGGGTCGTCCGCGTTGACCACCGCTACGTCCCCTTCCCCCATGGAGCGGAAGATCGCCATCTTCGCCTCCGCGTACGCCGCGAAGCCGGCGTACCGGTCGCTGTGGTCCTCCGTGATGTTCAGCAGCGCGGCGACGGCCGGGCGGAACGCGTCGATCGACTCGAGCTGGAAGCTCGACACCTCCACCACCCCCCAGTCGAACGCCTCTCCCGCCGCCGCGATGAACGGCGTCCCCAGGTTCCCCCCCACGAACGCCCTCGGATACGCGCGGGCGGCCATCCTTCCCACGAGCGTCGTCACCGTGGATTTGCCGTTCGTGCCGGTGATCGCCGCGACCTTCCCCCGGAAGCGGCGGAACGCCAGCTCGATCTCCCCCCACACCGGCACGCCGGCCGCGGCGAGAGCCGGAAGCGGGAGCTTCTCCCGGGGGACGCCCGGCGAGAGAACGACGAGCGCCGTCCCCGGGACGTCCGCCGCCGACATCATCCCTTCGCGGAACGCGACCCCGCCGGGAATCGGTTCCCCCAGCGACCGTTCCACGGCGGCGAGCGGGCGGTCGTCCCACAGGGTGACCCTCGCACCCTCGGCCGAGAGCAGCCGGGCCGAGAGGAGTCCGGACCGCCCGGCTCCCGCCACCGCCACGCTTTTCCCCGACAGCTCCGCCATGGTCACCGGATCTTCAGGGTGCTGATCGCCAGCAGCGCCAGCACGATCGACACGATCCAGAACCGCACGATGATCTTCGGCTCCGCCCACCCCTCGAGCTCGAAGTGGTGGTGGATCGGCGCCATCCGGAAGATCCGCTTCCGGCGGGTCTTGTAGGAGGTCACCTGGAAGATCACGGAGAGCGCCTCCATCACAAACACGCCTCCGACCAGCGCCAGCACGATCTCCTGCTTCACCATGACCGCGACCACGCCCAGCGCCGCCCCGAGGGAGAGCGACCCGGTGTCCCCCATGAACACCTGCGCCGGGTAGGCGTTGAACCACAGGAATCCCAGGCCCGCCCCGGCCAGCGCGCCGCAGAAGATCGTCAACTCCCCGGCCCCGGGGATGTACTGGATCTGGAGATAGTTGGCGATCTTGACGTGGCCGGTGAGATACGCGAAGAGCATGTACGTGCCGGCGGAGATGATGGACGGGCCGATCGCCAGGCCGTCGAGCCCGTCGGTCAGGTTCACCGCGTTGGACGCCCCCACGATCACGAGCACGATGAAGGGGATGTAGAGGAACCCGAGGCTGGGCCGGAGGTTCTTGAAGAAGGGGATGTTCACCGTGTCCTTGATCCCGATGTCCGTGTAGATCAGCGCGGCGGCGACGGCCGCCAGGGCGAACTGCGCGGCGAGCTTCCGCCTCGGGCTCAGACCCCTCGTGTCCTTCTTCACGACCTTCCGGTAATCGTCCACGAACCCGATCGCGCCGTACCCCACCGTAACGAACACGGCGATCCAGATGTAGGCGCTCGTGAGGTTCGCCCAGAGGAGCGTGGGGAGCACCGTCGCCAGGACGATGAGCACGCCGCCCATCGTCGGCGTCCCTTCCTTCGCGATGTGGCTCTCCGGCCCGTCCCGGCGGATCGTCTGCCCGATCTGGAGCCGGCCCAGGGTGCGGATCAGCCAGGGCCCGATGAGGAACGAGATCAGCAGCGCCGTGATCGCGGCGTAGATCGTCCGGAACGTGATGTAACGGAATACGTTGAAGAACGAGTAGTTGACGTGGAGCGGGAACAGGAGATGATAGAGCATTCGCTTAGGCCCACTCCCCCCGGATGGCCGTGGCGACTTCGTCCAGCCGCATCCCGCGCGATCCCTTCACCAGCACCACGTCCCCTTCCGACACGGACGCGCGCACCGCTTCTCGGAGCCGCCCCCGGTCGACCGTGTGGTCCACGGAATCCGGGGCCATCCCGCCTTCGAGGGCGCCCCGCGCCGCATGGACCGCCTCGTTCCCGAAGGCGATCAGCTTCCCGACCCCCAGGGACGCCATGAGGTGCCCGATCCGGAAATGGGATGCCCGCGAGGCGTCTCCCAGTTCGAGCATGTCCCCGAAGACCACGACCGTCCTGCGACCGCGGGACAGCAGGAACTGCGACCGGAGGGCCGCCTCGGTCGAGGCGGGGTTCGCGTTGTAGCTGTCGTCCAGCAGCAGCCCGCCGCCCCGCATCGGAACCGCGTGGAACCGTCCGGGCGCGGGGGTGAACCCCGCGAACCCGTCCTCCATCTCCGCGGGGCGCATCCCCAGCGCGAACGCCGCCGCCGTCGCCGCCAGGGCGTTCAGCAGGTGGTGCTCCCCCGCCACGGAGAGGGAGGAGGTGAACTCCCCCGCGGGCGTGCGTACGGCGATCCGCATCCCCGCGTCGGTCATCGACACGATCCGGCCGGAGAAGTC